>DATABK010000546.1:0-7223 GCA_036259695.1 Actinomycetes bacterium
GAGCAGGTCCGCATCGCCTCAGTGCAGTGGTCGCCGATCAGGGAGGCGGGCGAGCGGACCCGGGTCGCCGACGAGCGGCTGGAGGAGGTCCAGAGCCTGTTCCGGCTGGAGATGTTCACCCACCTCCCCGGCGCTCTCAAGGCGCTCGAGCGGGCGGTCGTCGCCGCCCAGGTCGCGGTGGCCGAGGCGCGCCGGGAAGGCGAGCTGCCCGGCACGGTCGCGGCCAAGCTGAATCGGGTCCAAGCCGGCGGCGGCCAGGTGGTCGAGCAGGTCCGGGTGGCGGCCGCCAGCGGATTGATCAACCTCGCCGGCCCCATCCGCGAGGCCGTGCAGGTCGCTGCGCAGCAGTCGCAGGACGTATTGCGGCCGCCGGCGACCATCCCGGCGCCACCTGCCGCCGTCGGGACCCCGCCCCAGACCACGGAGAGCACGTCAGGGCCGGCGCCGTCGCAGTCGACCACCGTGTCGACGTCGCCACCGCCGCCCCCGCCGCCGACCAGCGAGCCCCCGCCACCTCCGACAACCACACCGCCGACCACGACCATCCCACCGACCACGACCAGCCCGCCGCCGTCCAGCAGCGAGCAGGCGCCGGAGTCGCCGGCCGACCCGGGGCGCGACACCGGCGACCTAGGAAATGCGGGCGACCAGACCCCGGCCGGGGTCGAAGGCGCCCCACCCACCACCACGCCCTGACCCGCCATCCGGCGAGTATGGTCCCGACGCTATCCTGGGGCCGCTCACGGCCGGATCTGAGGGAAGGTCATGCTGGTCGCGCTTGCCGGTGGGGTTGGGGCCGCCAAGTTTCTCCGGGGGCTGGTTCGTGTGCACGACCCCGGGGACGTGCTGGTGGTGGGCAACACCGGGGACGACCTGCGAATGCATGGGCTGGCGGTCTCCCCCGACCTGGATTCGGGGGCCTACACGCTGGCCGGGCTGGCCGATGAGGAGCGCGGCGGGGGGCTGGCCGGCGAGAGCTGGAACGTCCGCGACGCGCTGGTCCGGCTGGGCGAGCCGGGGTGGTTCGCGCTCGGGGACCGCGACATCGCGACCCATCTGCTCCGGACCCGGCTGCTGGGCGAGGGGGCGTCGCTGTCGGAGGTGACGGCCGAGCTGTGCCGGCGCCTCGGGGTGCCGGTGCGGCTGGTGCCGATGAGTGACCAGCGGGTCGAGACCCGGGTCGAGGTCGACGGGCCCGACGGCCCCGTAGATCTTGGGTTCCAGGAGTACTGGGTCGGGCGGCAGGCCCGCGACCCGGTGCGGGCGGTCCGGTTCGCCGGGGTCGAGGAGGCGCGGCCGGCGCCGGGGATCACCGAGACGCTGGCCTCGGCCAGCGGGGTCCTGGTCTGCCCGTCCAACCCGGTGGTGTCGATCGCCCCCATCCTGGCCGTGCCCGGGATCCGGGCGGCGGTGGAGGCGGCGCCCTGCCGGGTGGTGGCCGTGACCCCGATCGTCGGTGGGGCGCCGGTCCGGGGCATGGCCGACAAGCTGCTGCCCGCCTGGGGAGCCGAGGTGTCGGCCCGCGGGGTGGCCGGCCTCTACGCCGGGCTGGCCGACGCCTTCGTGCTCGACACGGTCGACGCCGGCCAGGCCGCCGAGGTGGCCGACCTCGGCCTGGAGCCGGTGGTGGTGCCGACCCTGATGCGGACCGGCGAGGACGCGGCCGCCCTGGCCAAGGCGGCCCTGGAGGCCCTCGGAGGGGGCCCGGGGAACCCCAGGGGGGTGCCCCGGTGAACAGGACCTCCCTGGTGGTGGTGCCGCTGGCCGGGATGCCCGAGGTCGGGGCCGGGGACGACCTGGCCCGGCTGCTGCTGGAGGCGGTCGGCCGGGCCGGGCTGGAGCTGGCCGACGGGGACGTGCTGGCCGTCACCTCCAAGGTGGTGGCCAAGGCCGAGGGCCGGACCGTCCCCCTGCCCGAGGACCCGGCGGCCCGCGAGCGGGTCCTGGCCGAGACGGTCGCGGCCGAGACGGCCAGGGTGGTGGCCCGGCGCGGCCGCCTGGTGATCGCCGAGACCCGCACCGGCCTGGTCGGGGCCAACGCCCTGGTCGACGCCTCCAACGCCGGCGGGGACCAGCTGGTGCTGCTGCCGGCCGACCCTGACGTCTCGGCGGCCCGGCTGCGGGCGGCCATCGAGGAGCTGGACGGCCACGACGTGGCCGTGGTGATCACCGACACCCTCGGCCGGCCCTGGCGGCTCGGGCAGACCGACGTGGCCGTCGGCCTGGCCGGCATGGGCGCCCTCGAGGACTGGCGGGGGCGGGCCGACGGCGACGGCCGGCTGCTCGAAATCACCGAGGTCGCGGTGGCCGACGAGGTGGCCGCGGCCGCCGACCTGGTCAAGGGCAAGGCCTCCCGGGTCCCGGCGGCCCTGCTGCGCGGCGTCCCCCGCCCCAAGGGCGACGGCACCGCCCGCGACCTGGTCCGCTCCCCCAGCGACGACCTGTTCCGCACCGCCGGCACCGCCGAGGACCTGCTGGCGTTCCTGGAGGGCGGAGGGTCGGGGGGTGGAGGGTCACAGCCCGTCTACCCGTCTCTCGTCGACCGGGCGGCCGCGGTCGCGGCCACCGTGCCGATCCCCGGTGGTCGGCGGTTCCGGGTCGTTCCCGTGCCGGACGGCGCTCGGGCGGCGAGTCTTGCCGCCTGCTCCCCCATCCCGGCGGGCTTCGCCGACGCCCCGACCCTGCTGGCCTGCTGCCTGGACCCGGGCGGCGGCCCGGAGGCCGGGACCGAGCTGGCCGCCGGCGCGGCCCTCCGCACCCTGCTCCTCAGCCTGCACGCCCTCGGGGTCGAGGCGTCATTCCAGCCGGCCGACCGCCGGGAGCTGGGCGCGGCGCTTGGCCTGGAGCCCGGGTGGGAGCCGCTCGGGCTCCTGTCCGCCGGCCACCCCGGCTAGCGCCGGGCCGGCGGGCGTTCCAGGTCCTCTCTGGCCAGGCGGCTGTGGCGGTGGCCGTAGAAGAAGTAGACGGCGAACCCAAGGGCCATCCAGACCAGGAACCGCCACCAGGTCAGGGTGCCCAGGTTGAGCATCAGGAAGACACAGGCGATCACGGCCAGGATCGGGATCAGGGGCACGGCCGGGGTGCGGAACGCCCGGGGCAGGTCGGGCCGGGTGCGGCGCAGCACGATGACCCCGACCGACACCAGCACGAAGGCGAACAGGGTGCCGATGTTGACCATGTCGGCCAGGGTCGACAGGGGCGCGAAGGTGGCGATGAAGGCGATCACGACCCCGGTGATCAGCGAGATCACCCAGGGGGTGCCGTAGCGGGGGTGGACGGTGGACAGCCGGCCGGGCAGCAGCCGGTCGCGGCTCATGGCGAACAGGACCCGGCTCTGGCCCATCATCAGGATGAGGATGACGGTGGTCAGCCCGGCCAGCGCCCCCAGCGAGACCAGGCCGGCGATCCAGTCGTAGCCGACCGCCTCCAGCGCGTCGGCCATGGGGGCGGCGCTGTTCAGCTCGGTGTACCGGACGATCCCGGTGAGCACCAGCGAGACGACCACATAGAGCACGGTGCAGATGGCCAGCGACCCGAGGATGCCGATGGGCATGTCGCGCTGGGGGTTGCGGGTCTCCTCGGCGGTGGTGGCGACCACGTCGAAGCCGATGAAGGCGAAGAACACGATCGCCGCCCCGAAGCCGATGCCGGGCCAGCCGAAGGCGAGCGGCTCGATGCCGAACAGGACCTGGATGAGCGGCGAGCCGGTCTCCACCGCGTTGGCCGCCTGGGGGGCCTCGGCCGGCGGCGGGATGAACGGGTTCCAGTTGGCGGTCGAGATCTTGACCGCCCCGGCCCCGATGAACAGGAAGACGACGGCCAGCTTGATGGCCACCATGACGGCGTTGAAGCGGGAGCTGAGCTTGACCCCGATGATCATGACCCCGGTGAGCAGGAGCACGATCGCCCCGGCGGCCAGGTTGACCGTGCCCTCACCCGAGATCGACTCGGGGATCGGGAACACCGAGGCGAAGTACTGGGCCCAGCCGACGGCCACGGCGGCCGACCCCAGGGCGAACTCGAGCACCAGGTCCCAGCCGATGATCCAGGCGATCAGCTCGCCCAGGGAGGCGTAGGAGAAGGTGTAGGCGCTGCCGGCCACCGGCACGGTGCTGGCGAACTCGGCGTAGCAGAGGGCGGCCAGGGCGCAGGCGACGCCGGCGAGCACGAACGACAGCGACACGGCCGGGCCGGCCTTGGTGGCGGCGGCGATCCCGGTGAGCACGAAGATGCCGGTCCCGATGATGACCCCGATCCCGAACACGGTGAGGTCCCAGGCCGACAGGTCCTTCCTGAGCTTGTGCTCGGACTCCTCGGTGTCCTGGATCGACTGCTCGATCGACTTGGTGCGCAGCATGCCCATGTTGGCTCGCCTCCCTCACCGCTCGTCCGCCGTCCGACCTGTACCCCGCTAGAATCGCCCGGTACCGCCGTCTCACCGGATCCGGAGCGCATCGATGGCCGACACCCGCAAGCCCAAGACCAAGCCTGGACCGACCGGCAAGGGCCAGCCCGGCCGGGGGTCGGGCGCGGGCACGGCCGCCAAGGCTCGCCGCCAGCCCGACAAGGGCAAGTTGGCCAGGGGGGCGGCGGCCCGGCGGCTGGAGGAGAAGCGGCGCCGCCAGCGGACCATCCTCTGGAGCGCGGTGGCCGTGGTCTCGGTGCTCGCCCTGATCGGCCTGATCGTGTTCATGGGCCGCGAGGAGCCGCAGGCCGAGAACCGGCCGGTGGCCGAGGAGGCGCGGGCCGCCGCCCGCCAGGCGGCCGGCTCCCAGGGCGTCAGGACCTTCCCGGTGGCCGGCCAGGACCACATTCAGCCCAGCGAGCAGCCTGACAACTGGAACTCGAACCCGCCGACCTCCGGCGACCACTTGGCGACCCCGCTCCCGCCCGGCGTCTACGGCAGCGACCAGGACATGCGAGCCCTGGTCCACAACCTGGAGCACGGCTATGTGCTGATCCTGTACAAGGGCATCCCCAAGGACGGCCTGGACCAGCTGGAGACGTTCGTCGAGGACCGTGACGGGTCCAAGCTGGTCCTGGCCCCCTGGTCCGGGCTGGAGAGCAACGGGGTGACCCTGGCCGCCTGGCAGAACCTCGAGTCCATGCAGCGGGTCAACATGGACGTCGTCCAGGCGTTCGTGAACGACTACATGGTCCCGGTGGCCACCAGGTCGACGGCCCCGGAGCCGAACGCCGCCTAGAAGCGGATCGCGCCCAGGCCCAGGCGGACGTTCGGGGCCACCCGGACGCCGCCGGCGAGGATGTTGCCGGCCTCGATCTCGACGTTGTCGCCGACCACGGCGCCGTCGCGGACCACGGCGCCGTCGCCGACGACGACCCCGCGGCCGATGATCGAGTCCGACACCTTGGCCCCGCGCTCGACCCGGGCCCCCTCCAGCAGCACCGAGCGCTCCAGGCGGGCCCCGCCGGCGACCACGGTGTTGGGGCCGAGCACGGTCGGGCCGAACACCCGGCCCTCGTCCTCCACGGTGGCGCCCTGGCCGACCAGGATGGGCCCGCGGAGCACGGCCCCCTCGGCGACCCGGGTGTCGTCGGCGAACCACTGGCTGCGGCCCCGCTCGGTGGCGTTGATGGGCAGGTGCAGGCGCCCCTCGAGCAGGTCGAACTGGGCGGCCAGGTAGGCGATCGGGGTTCCCAGGTCGCGCCAGTAGCCGTGCAGCTCGTAGCCGTACACCGGCGCCCCCGAGGCCAGCAGCGACGGGAACAGGTTCCGCTCGAACGACGACGGCTGGCCGGCCGGGACATGGTCGAGCACCGACGGCTCGAGCACGTACACGCCGGCGTTGATCAGGTCGGTGACCCAGGCGTCCTCGAGGTCGCCGGGCTTCTCGAGGAAGGCGGTGACGCGGTCGTCGTCGTCCACCGGGACCAGGCCGAAGGCGCTCGGGTCGGGCACCCGGACCAGGGCCAGGGTGGCGGCCGCCCGGCGCTCCCGGTGCAGCGCGACCAGGCGCTGGAAGTCGATGTCGACGAGCACGTCGCCGTTGAGGACCAGGAAGGTGCCGTCCAGCAGGTGGGACAGGCGCTTGATGGCCCCCGAGGTCCCCATCGGGGAGTCCTCGGAGGACAGGACGACCTCGACCCCGGCCTTGCGGGCCTCGGGCAGCAGCTGGTCGAAGGCCTCGGGCAGGTACATGGTCGAAAGGACGACCTCGGTGAAGCCTCCGGCGGCGAGCTGGCGCAGGGTGTGGAGCAGGAACGGCTCGTTGGCGAAGGGGATCAGCGGCTTGGGCCGGGTGCTGGTCAGCGGGCGCAGGCGGGTGCCGAACCCTCCGGCGAGAATGACGGCTTGCACGTGGATGGTCTCCTGACGTGGAACGGGCCGGAACGGCGGGCCAGGGGAACGGCAGTCTACGGCCCGGACGCGACCATCCGGAAGACCGCTCCTCCGCCGCGTCTACCTGGTCGGCCCGGTCTCGCCGTCCATCGCGGCCAGCAGCTGCTGGTCCTGGGTGCCCATCCGCTCGAGCAGGGCCAGCAGCTCCTGCCTGGCGGCGACGAATCGACGGAAGGCGTCGCCGACCTCCGGCGACTGCATGGTCTGCTCGTCGTGGCGGCCCATGGGCAGGTCGCGGGCGGCGGCCATCTCGGCCGCGACGGCCCGTAGCCGGCCGGCGGCCTGCCGCTGCTCCTCGACCAGGCGCAGGTAGACGGCGTGCTCCTCCCGGGCCGGCTCGTCGTCCAGCTCCAGGGCCTGCATGTGGACGTGGAGGTTGTCGGCCATCGTCTCGACCACCTCGGCCAGCTGCGCCGGCAGGGCCGAGTGCTGGGCCAGGCCGTGGCCGCAGGTCTGGGGCTCATCCATTGCGCTTGTTCCTCTCAATCGTCACGGCGTTCCAGCATGGCGCGGGCGTAGGCGGCGGCGGTCAGCTCGGCGCACCGTTCCCAGGTGAAGGCGGCGGCCCGGGCCAGGCCGCGGGTGGCGGCGTCGGCGCGGGCGGCCGGGTCGGTGGCCAGCTTGGCGACGGCGGCGGCCAGGGCGGTGTCGTCGCCCGGGTCGATCAGGGTGGCGGCGTCGCCGGCGATCTCGGGGAGGGAGCCGCCGGTGGTCGTGACCACCGGGGCGCCGCAGGCCATGGCCTCGAGCACGGGCAGCCCGAAGCCCTCCCCGAGGCTGGGGTAGGCGACGAGCTCGGCCTCGCCGAGCAGGCCGGCCAGGAGGTTCAGCGGCAGGTAGCCGGGGCGCAGCAGGGTCAGCC
>DATABK010000547.1:0-6205 GCA_036259695.1 Actinomycetes bacterium
CCCCCCGAGCAGGGCCGAGCAGGCGACCAGCACGGCCAGGCCGGTGACCCCGCCCGGGAAGCGGGCCCCGACGAGCAGGCCGAGCCCGATCACGATCAGGGACTGGATGAGCGAGACGATGGCCAGCTGGACCAGCCGCCCACAGATCAGGGCCGGCCGGCGGACCGGGGACACCAGGAAGCGGTCGGTCACGCCCCGGTTGAGGTCCTCGATCACGCCCATGCCGGCCCAGCCACCGGCGAACGCGGCCGTCATGACCACGATCCCGGGGGTCAGGTAGTCGACGTAGGAGTCGGCCGCGAACCCGGGGATGTCGGCCGTGGCCTTGAACACGGCCCCGAACAGCAGCAGCCAGATGACCGGCTGGACCAGGGTGATCGCGATCCACCAGGGCTGGCGGGCCAGGTTGCGCAGGTGGCGCATGGTCATGAACCAGGAGTGGGTGACGGTCGTGCTCATACGGGCTCCTCGGTCTTGGTGAAGCTGCGCCCGGTGTGGCGCAGGTAGACGTCGTCGAGCGACGGGCGGGCGACGGTCACCGAGGCGACCCGGACCCCGCCGGCCTCCAGAGCCTGGAGCACGGCCGGGACGGCGGCCGAGCCGTTCTGTGTCCGGGCCCGCAGGGAGCGGCCTTCGACGGTCACCTCCCAGATCCCGGGCACCCGGTCGAGGGCGGCATGGGCCTGGCCGTCGGGCTGCGGGTCGTTGAGCTCGACCTGGATGGCGTCGCCGCGCAGTTCGCCCTTGAGCTCGCTCGGGCTGCCCTCGGCCACGACCCGGCCGCGGTCGACGATCGCCAGCCGGCCGGCCAGCCGGTCCGCCTCCTCCAGGTAGTGGGTGGTGAGCAGGATGGTCAGGCCCTCGGAGCCGGACAGGCGGGCGATCTCGGCCCACATGTCGGCCCGGACCTCCGGGTCGAGTCCGGTGGTGGGCTCGTCCAGGAACAGCACCCGCGGGCGGTGGATCAGCCCCATGGCGATGTCGAGCCGGCGCTGCATGCCGCCCGAGTAGCCGCGGGCGACCCGGTCGGCCGCCTCGCCCAGCCCGAACCGCTCCAGCAGCTCCCCGACCCTGCTTCGCAGCTCGGCCCCGCGCAGCCCGTACACCTGGCCCTGGAGGGTCAGGTTCTCCCGCCCGGTCCCCTCAAGGTCGACCCCGGAGCGCTGGGCGACCAGACCGATGGCCCGGCGCACCCGGTCCGGGCTGGCCAGCACGTCGATCCCGGCCACGCTGGCCTGACCGCTGTCGGGCCGGCTCAGGGTGGTGAGGATCTTGACGGTGGTCGACTTGCCGGCGCCGTTGGGGCCGAGCAGCCCGAACACGGTGCCGGCCTCGACCGTGAAGCCGAGCCCGTCAAGGGCGCGGACGTCCTTGGGGTACGTCTTGGTCAGGTCGCGGGCCTCGATGGCCGCGCCGCGCGGGGTCATCTGCGCTCCTTGTGATCGGGATCATCCTTGAGGACCTGGCGGATGCGCTGGAACGCCTCGTCGAGGATGGCCGCGCACTCGCGCACCTGGGCCTCGGTCAGCTGGGCCCGGCGGATGGTCCGCTGGGTCCGGTCGAGCAGGTCGCGCAGGCGGCCGTCGAAGCCGTCCTCGGCCCAGTCCCAGCGATACTGATCGTCGTGGCGGTCCCGGCGCGACCGGTTTTCGTGGCGCTGCTCGCGGCGCATCTCCCGGGCTGCCTGCTTGAGCTCCTGCTTGAGGTCGCGAACGGTGCCCCGGACCTCGTCGCGGATCTCGCGGGCCAGGCCGTGGACCGAGCCGGCGATCTCGGTCTCCAGGTCGTCCAGCTCGTCGCGCCGGGCGGCCAGCTCCTCGCGGCCGGCGTCGGTGATCCGGTAGACCTTGCGGCCGCCCTCCTCCTTGCTCTGCTCGACCAGGCCCTCCGCCTCCAGGCGCTGGAGCCGCGGGTAGATGGTCCCCGGCGAGGGGGCGTACAGGCCCATGAAGCGGTCCTCGAGCAGCCGGATCACCTCGTAGCCGTGCCGGGGGCTCTCCTCCAGCAGCTTCAGCAGGTACAGCCGCAGCCGCCCGTGACTGAAGACGGGGCTCACAACGACACCTCGGGGGCGCGGCGCAGGAGGGCGACGTGGCCGGAGGTGCTGGTCGCCTGGAGCCGGCCGCTGCCGGTGCCGATCCGGCCCCTGGCCTCGTGCCGGCCCGGGGTCCGGTCGAGCTTCAGCTGCTCGAAGGCGCTGGCCACCTGGCCGGAGGTCGACCGGAGCTTGACCTCCAGGTCGCTGGCCTCAGGGAGGCGGACGGTGAGGTCGCCTGAGACGCTCGACAGCTGGATGTCCCGCTCGGCCGAGGGGCCGAGGTCCATGGCGATCGTCCCCGAGATCGTCCGGGCCCGCACCGACCCGCCACCCTCGGCCACGGTGAGGTCGCCCGACACGGTGGCGGCCGACAGGTCGCCGCTGATGGCCGAGGCCTGCACCGCGCCCGAGACCGTCTCGGCCTCGGCCGCGCCCCCGAGGCCGGCCAGGGTGATCTCGCCCGAGACCGTCTTGGCCCGCACCCGGGCCCGCAACCCGCCGATCATCGCGCTGGCCGAGACGACCTCGAGCTCGACCGGGCAGTCGCGGGGCACGGCCAGCGACAGCACCGCCTTGCGCTGTCCCCGGCTGGCCAGCCAGCCGAGCAGGCCGGGCCGCCACGGCCGCTCGTAGTCGACCGTCACCGCCCCGTCCTCCTGGCGGACCCGCAGCGGCTCCCCCTCCAGCTCCGACACCTCCAGGGTCGGCCGGCCGTCGCTGCCGACGACGCTGACCGCCCCCTCGATCAGCCGCACCCGGACCCGGTCGACCGGGCCCTGGTCGAGCTCGAGCTTGCCCGGTTCGTCGATCCTCCAACTGGCCATGGCGTCCCTCCTGCCCCATACTCGGTAACCGCGATATATCTCGTTCTTGGATAAGAAGATATATCTCGAGTTCCGGTTGTCAAGGGGTGCGGTCAGGCGGTGTGGATCGCCCGGACCGTCTGGATGGTGTCGGCCTCCTCGGGCCGCTTGTCGGGGCGGTAGCGCAGGACCCGGGCGAAGCGCAGGGCCAGGCCGCCCGGGTAGCGGGGGCTGGTCTGGAGGCCGTCGAAGGCGATCTCGACCACCAGCTCGGGCCGGACGTGGACGGTGTAGGCGTCCCGCGACACCTCCAGCTCCAGCAGGCGCTCGGTCTGCCAGGTGAGCAGCTTGTCGGTCAGGCCCTTGAAGGTCTTGCCGAGCATCACGAACCCGCCGGCGGGGTCGCGGGCGCCCAGGTGGAGGTTGCTGAGCCAGCCCCGGCGGCGGCCGTGACCCCACTCGGCGGCCAGCACGACCAGGTCGAGGGTGTGCACCGGCTTGACCTTGAGCCAGCCGGCCCCGCGGCGGCCGGCCTCCCAGGTCGCGGCCAGCGACTTGACGACCACGCCCTCGTGGCCGCGGGCCAGGGCGTCGTCCAGGAAGGCGGTGGCCGCGGCCGGGTCGGCGGTGACCGTGCGCGGCATGCGCAGGGCCTCGGGGACCACGGCGGCCAGGGCGGCGTGGCGCTCGGCCCCGGGCTGGTCGAGGAGGTCCTGGCCGTCCAGGTGGAGCAGGTCGAACAGGAAGGCGGTCAGGGGCCGGGTGGCGGCCAGCCGCCCCACCTCGAGGCGGCTGCCGACCCGGCTGGCCGTGACCTGGAACGGGTGGGGCCGCCCGTCGGGGCGGAGGGCGATGACCTCACCGTCGAGCACGGCCGCCCCTACCGGCAGGGTCAGGGCGGCCGCCACCACCTCGGGGACCCGGGCGGTGATGTCGTCGAGGGTGCGGGTGAACACCGCCACCGCTCCCCCGTCCCGGTGGACCTGGATGCGATGGCCGTCCAGCTTCCACTCGACCGCCGCCTCCCCCACCCGCTCCAGGGCGGCCTCGATGCTGGGGGCGGTCGAGGCCAGCATCGGCTGGAGGGGACGGCCGACCTCCAGGTGGAACTGGCGCAGCCCGGGCACGCCCGAGGCCAGGGCGACCTCGGCCACCGGGCCGAGGGCCCCGCGCAGCATCACCGCCCGCCGGACCTCGGCCCCGGCCACCCCGGCGGCCTTGGCGATGGCCTCGACCATTACCCCCTCCAGGGCCCCCTGGCGCAGCTCGCCCGAGAGCAGCCCGGTCAGAAACCGCTGCTCGCGCGCGCTGGCCCGGCCGAACAGCGTGGCCACCTGCCGCCGCCGCTCGGCCTGCGACCCGGGCCCGGCCAGGCGGCCGATCCGCTCGAAGGCGGCGTCGACCTCGGCCACGGTCAGGGACGGGGTGGGCGCCGGGTCGGGCGCGTCCCGCAGGGCCGCCCAGCCGACCCCGATCTGGCGCTGCCGCAGCTCGCCGGAGAGGAAGGCCACCGCCGGGTGGACCTCGCCCGGGTCCAGGCGCCGCAGGCAGGCCGCCAGCCGCTCCACCTTGGCCAGGCGGGCGGAGCTGGCGGCGACGGCGGCGGACGTCTCGGCGACCTCGTCGAGCAGCACGAGGCCATTCTCCCGCAGAGCACCCGACAGCCGGCGCAAGGGGCTGGCCGGGGCGCCGCGGCCGGGGGTAGGTTCTGAGGCGTGCGACGGTCTGGATGGGTGCTGCTCGCGGCCACCGCCGGGGGTGCCGGGTGGGCGGCCGCCGAGCTGGCCCGGCCGCGGCGGACCGACATCCGGGTGTTCGACCCCGACGAGGTCGCCCGGCTGGAGACGGCCATGTGGCGCTCCTACTACGACCGGCGCCGCCTGCCCCTGTTCGGGCAGCTGGTGGCCCTCCTCCAGGGGCAGTTCCACCTCCAGCCGCTGCGGGCGGTGACCCTGGCCGGCCTGGCCGCCCGGGCGGCGGCCGTCTTCCAGGTGGGCGAGCACCACGACGACTACCGCCGCGCCCTCCCCTACCTGGAGCGCTACTACGCGGCCATCCGGGCCGTCAGCCAGGTCCCCTTCGACCCCAAGCGGGCCGCCGAGCTGGAGCTGGAGTGGTGGATCATCCACCGCGAGGCGATCCTCCACCCGCCCGGCGACCTCGAGCAGGCCCTGGCCGACCTGGCCGCCGAGCTCTACCAGGTCCCGGCCGAGCGCCTCTGGGCCCACGCCAGCCGGCGGGCCGAGGCCATGGCCATCCGCGACCACGCCGCCACCCGCGGGGTCGGGGTGCTGGACGACGACTGGCACCGGATCGAGGCCGTCCTCTGGGTCGCCTGGAAGGCCCTGGCCGACGAGGTCAGGGTGGTCCGGGAGGAGGAGGCCCAGGAGGCCTGACGGCCCGGCCCGCGGCCACCACGGCGACGCCGCTCCAGGCCAGGTCGCCGGCGACGAACAGCAGCCGGGAGACCACCGCGATCACGGCCGCCACCGGGGCGGTCACGGTCGAGCCGAGCAGCAGCAGCAGGGCCGCCTCGCGGATCCCGGCCCCGGCCGGGACGACCAGCAGCAGGGGGCCGCTGACGAAGGCGGCCGCGAACGCGCCCGTGCCCTGGAGCCACAGCAGCGCCCCGCCCTCGACCCCGAGCTGGCGGGCCAGCAGGTACACCTGCCCGCCGTAGCAGGCCCAGGAGACGACCGCCCAGCCGGCCCCCTTGAGGATGCCGCCGGGCGACAGCGGGGCCGGCATCGGCGGCCGCCTGGCCACCCGCAGGGCCACGGCGATGACCCGGTTGAGCACCGGCGGGGACAGGGCGAGGGCGAACAGGGGCACGACCAGGGCCAGCCAGCGGTACTCGTCGACCGCGTCCCGGCCCAGCAGCGGGATCACCGGCAGCCCGACCAGCAGGCCGGTGCCGATCAGCAGGAGCATGAAGACCACGAAGGCCGCCCCCGAGGCCCGTGGCGGCACCCGGTAGTCGCGGCCCAGCCGCATCTGGGTGACGGCCGGCCAGACCGTGCCGGGCAGGTACTTGCCGAGCTGGCCCAGGTAGAAGACGCGCATGGCGCCGGCGTGGGGCAGGGTGCCGCCCAGGTCGGCCAGGGCGGCCCGCCAGGAGCGGAAGGTGGCGTAGATCCCGGCCAGCACCAGGGCCCAGGAGGCCAGCAGGACCGGGGCCTCCAGGCGGCCCAGCAGCGGCCTGGCCTGGCGCCACTGGCCGGCCAGGACCACCGCGATGACCGCGATGAACACCCCGGCCACGGCCAGCCGCAGCGGCGTCCGCCAGCGCCCGGGCGGGCGCGGCGGCACGCCGTCGGTGGTCGGCTGGTCGGCGAGACGGTCCGGGGAGGCCACGGCGGACACG
>DATABK010000548.1:0-2323 GCA_036259695.1 Actinomycetes bacterium
GGAGCCTTGCCGAGACCGGGCACGTGCACCGAGCCGATCTGGCCGAACCGGAAGGCGGTGTAGGCCCAGCCGGCGCCGGCCGTGAGCAGCCCGAGGACCAGCAGGGCGGCCAGCGCGGCGGCGATCCGGCGGCGGCGGTACACCCGGGGTGAGACCTTGCCCATTGCCCACCCCCGCCGTCGCGGATTCCCGGACAGTCGTCCCAAAACCGTCCGGGCGCGGAGTTTACGGTGCAAGTGGCGGAAATCGTGGGAGGTTGGCGCAGCTCGCGGCCCAGCCCGGCCCGGCCAGGCCCGGGATGGCGGACACTGGCCGTGCCCCGCGTCCACGGTCATCGCCCTGTCCCGGGGCCGGCGCCGCCGGGAGGTGGCCGACCGCATGGCCCGGGCCCATGCCCGCAGCGGCGACGCGGCCGCCATCAGCGGCTACCTGGGCACCGGTGACTGCTTCGACCGGGCCGTGGCTGACTTCTCCGAGGCTACGCCGACCGGAGCGAGGCCGACGACGCAGCATTCGCGCGGGCCCGGGGTTCAGCGCCCGGGAATGGGGTAGGGGTGGCGTCACGAACCAACGGAAGGGAGACGAAGGATGATCCTGTCGATCCTGGTCACGTTGGCGTTCGTGGCCACGCTGGCGTTCATGCTGGTACGCGCGTTCACCGGCCCGGTGCGGCACCGTCACGGCCGTCCGGTGCACTGAGGATCCGCAGCAGCTCGGCGTGGAGGGTCTCGACCCAGCCCTCGTGCTCGGGTTTCATCAGCACGCTGCGCAGCACCCGGGCCGCCCCGACGTCGGCGGCCAGGGACGGGTCGCGGCGCCGGAGCCGGTCGGCGGCCAGCCGCAGGGTGCTCAGGTAGACCGGTGACGGGTCGTCCATGGCCGTCCGCAGCAGGCCGGCCGAGGCGGCGTCGACGGCCGCGCACGACGGCGTGGCCGGGTGGGGCCAGAAGGCCAGGATGTCCAGCTCCGGCTGCTGGTAGAGGACCAGCTCGTCGCTGGCCTCCAGCAGCTCGGCCCAGGCCCTGGCCGCCCGCAGCCCGCCGGCCACCACCGGGCCGAGGCCCTGGCGGGCCTCCAGGGGCAGGGCGCGCAGGGTCAGCCAGAGGGCGCCGGCGGCCGCCCCGGCCCGTGAGCACTCCAGGCTGATCTCGCCCAGGTGGAGCTCTTCGGAGGTGAAGTAGGTGTAGGGCGAGTCGTGCTGGTACAGCCGCCCGACCCCCGGGTCGCGGAACAGCACCGCCCCGCAGCCGTACGGCTGGAGCCCGTGCTTGTGGGGGTCGACGACCACCGAGTCGCACGCCCCCACCGCGGCCAGCCGGGCCGCCGTCTCCGGGCCGAGCAGCTTGGCCCCGTCCTCGTCGCCGGCCAGGAGGGCGAAGAACCCGCCGTAGGCGGCGTCGACGTGCAGCCGGCAGCCGTGGCGGTCCCGCAGGGCCAGGGCCTCGTCGATCGGGTCGACCGCGCCCAGGCCGGTGGTGCCGGCGGTCAGCACCACCGTGCCCACCCGGCCCGAAGCCAGCAGCGGCTCGAGCGCGTCCAGGTCCATCCGCCCGGCCGGATCCGCGGGCACGGCCACGCTCTCCATCCCCAGCACCTCGCACATGCGGGCGTGGGTGTAGTGGGCGTCCTGGCTGTGGGCGACGGCCCGGCCGGGGGCGAGCTGGCGGGCCACCCACAGCGCCTCCAGGTTGGCGATGGTGCCGCTGGAGGTCAGGTGCCCGAGGGTTTCGCCGGGGAGGCCGAACATGGCGGCAAGGTCGCCGACGACCTCCTTCTCCATCGCCCCGGTGGCCGGGCCGCCGTCCAGGGCGTGGTTGTTGGGGTTGACGGTCATCGCGGCCAGGTAGCCGGCGATGGACACCGGGTGAGGCGGCTTGAGCATCTGACCGGCGTACCGAGGGTGGAAGAACGGGTAGTTGTGCTGGAGGCGCCCGGTGTACTCGGTCCAGGCGGCGGCCAGCCGCCCAGGGTCGACCTCGGCCGCGGGGGCGGGGGCGACCGGCTCCCAGCGGCCCCGGAACGCGCGGTCGAAGGCGTGGGCCGCGTCCAGGTAGGCGCCCAGGTCCATTTCGCTCCTCCGTGGCCGGATCGAGACATGGCCACGCTCACTCCGTGACCGACCGGCCCCAGGATGCTACGTGGCGCGACCCGCACGCACGCCGACCGGGCCGGCGGCACCAGGCGCCCCCTCGTACGCCTGGTGCGGCCGGCCCGGCCACGTGCACGCTGGTCGCGCCGCGTAGCATCCTGGGGCCGGCCGGTCACGGAGGGAGCGTGAGCCGGTCTCGATCCGGCCACGGAGGGACGAGATGGACCTTGGCGC
>DATABK010000549.1:0-12512 GCA_036259695.1 Actinomycetes bacterium
CGTAGGCGATCGGGTCGAGGTCGGTGATCCCCAGGGAGTGGGAGACACACGAGCCGGCCGCGCTCCCCCGGCCCGGCCCGACCCGGATGCCGTGCTCGCGGGCGTGGCGGCACAGGTCGGCCACGATCAGGAAGTAGCCGGCGAAGCCGAGCTGGTTGATGACCTGGAGCTCGTAGTCGATCCGCTCGCGGGCGTCGGCCGGCAGCGGATCGCCGTAGCGGGCGGCCGCGCCCCGCTCGACCTCGGCCCGCAGCCACGACTCCAGGGTGTGGCCGTCGGGGACCTCGAAGTGGGGCAGGAGGTTCTCGCCGAAGCGGAGCTGGACGTTGCAGCGCTCGGCCACCTCGAGGGTGTTGTCGCAGGCCTCGGGGTGGTCGGCGAACAGGGCCCGCATCTCGGCCGGGCTCTTGAGGTAGAACTCCTCACCCTCGAGCTTGAACCGCTTGGGGTCGGCCAGCACGGCCCCGGTCTGGATGCAGAGCAGCACCTCGTGGGGGGTGGCGTCGGCCCGGCGGGTGTAGTGGAGGTCGTTGGAGGCCAGCAGGGGCAGGCCGAGGTCGCCGGCCAGGGCGATCAGGTCCGGGTTGACCCGGCGCTGCTCGGGCAGGCCGTGGTCGTGGAGCTCGACGAAGTAGTTGCCGGGCCCGAACAGGTCGCGGAACTCGGCCAGGGTGGCCGCCGCGCCCTTGCGGTCACCCTTGAGGAGGCGCTGGTTGACCTCGGAGCCGAGGCAGCCGGAGGTGGCGATCAGCCCCTCGCCGTAGCGCTCGAACAGCTCCCGGTCCATCCGGGGCTTGTAGAAGTAGCCCTCCAGCGAGGCCGCCGAGACCAGTCGCAGCAGGTTGGCGTAGCCGGCCTGGTTCTCGGCCAGCAGGGTGAGGTGGCTGTAGGGCTCGGCCGTGTCGCGGCGCTGCTTCTCGAACCGGGAGCCGGGGGCCAGGTAGGCCTCGACCCCGAGGATCGGCTTGACCCCGTGCTTCCGGCCGGCCAGGTAGAAGTCGACGGCCCCGAACAGCTGGCCGTGGTCGGTCATGGCCAGGGCGGGCATGCCCATGCGGGCGGCCTCGGCGAACAGGTCGTCGACCCGGGCGGCGCCGTCGAGCATCGAGTACTCGGTGTGCACGTGGAGGTGCGCGAAGCTGCCCGGCATGACTGCTGTTGCTCTCCCTACCGATTTCGTGCCGAATGCCGCTGGACCGGAGTTTCCCACAGGCTGTGGACAAAATACACGGATGTAATTCCGGGTCGGAGCCTACACCCGGCCAGCCCCGCGGGCAATCATCTCCGCCGCTCCGAAATCGTTGTCCTGCAACGGTTTCGTAG
Organism: Actinomycetes bacterium; assembly: GCA_036259695.1. Classification (GTDB taxonomy): domain Bacteria; phylum Actinomycetota; class CALGFH01; order CALGFH01; family CALGFH01; genus CALGFH01. The sequence goes on from DATABK010000549.1 coordinate 1,324, forward strand.
CGTTCCACCAGCTTATCGACTTGTCGCCGGTGGGCCCTTCGCGCCCGCCCTGGCGGCGGTCAGCCGGGCCATCCGCCGGCAGGCGTGGCGGCCGAAGCGCCGCTGGACCCAGCGGCCGAACACCCGGAAGCCGAACCGGACGACCGGGTTGGGGATGTGGGCCGGGCGGGAGAAGGCGTGGATGCGGAACTCGACCTCGCCCGAGTCCAGCCACTTGCGGACCTCGTAGTCCATCTGCCCGGCCTCCAGGTGCCCCTGGAGGGTGCGGTAGTTCCAGCCCCAGCGCCGCACCGGGCGGCCGTCGACGGCCAGCTCGTCGTCGACCAGCCCGCCGATCCGGACCCCGAGGTGGAACCGGAGGCCGTAGAAGCGGCCCACCAGCAGCATGTCCCGGGTCTCGAAGGGGCTGTCGGTGGCGTAGATGGCCCGGACGATGGCCGGGTCGGCGAACTCGTAGTCGCGCATCAGCTGCTGGGCGACCTCGAAGCTGCCTCCGGGCACCGGCGGGCCCGGCGGCTCGGGCGGCAGCGGCTGGAGGTAGTCGTCGACCTTCCAGCCGTGCTCGGTGGTGTAGTGGTCGCTCTGGTCGGGGTCGAAGTTGACGCCCTTGCCGGCCAGCGCCTCAAGGGCCCGGCGGGCCCGGCGGCCCCCACCGGGGCGGCCGCCGCGGGAGCGGTCAGCGGCCACCGCGCTGCCCGACCTCGACCCGGCGGGTGTCGATGTGGATGCCGCCGCGGATGCGCCCGCCGGACAGCTTGGCCGCCCGCTCGCAGAAATGGGTCCACATGTGGAGCTGCATCTCCTTGGCCAGCCTGACCCGGTCGAACAGCAGCCCCGACAGGCGGTCGCCGCTGCGGGCCCAGGACTCGATCTCGAAGCGGAGACCGTCGCCGTCGTCGGGGCCGGTGCGGAACTCGATCTGGCCCGCCTCCAGGTGCCCCTGGAGGGTGGCGAACCGGAACGAGGTCGGCGTCCGGTCGACCACCACCACCGGCCCGTCCCAGGGGCCGGGCATGCGGACCACGAACTCGTCCCCGACCTGGAGGGGCCCTTGGCCCCCTCTGGTCTTGCGGAACACCGCGACCTCGACCGGGGCGGCCCGGTTGGGCTCGCGCAGCACCTCGGCCATCAGCTCCTCGGGCGTGCGCCGGGAGCCCTCGATGCGCACCCAGTAGTGGCGCCGGAACAGCGGCCCCGACCCGTCCTCCAGCCGCTGCAGCCGCTGTTCGACGAACTCGTCCGGCAGCGGCGGGGGCAGGTCCCGGTCCGGCGACCCCTCCTCGTCCCGGCGGTGCAGGGGCATGGTCCGCCACAGGTAGCGCCAGAAGGCCAGGCCCATCCCGACCGGCCACCTGGCCACGGTGCCGACGCGCCGGCCCAGGCTCGCTTCCGCTCCCATGTTTCTCCTTTTCGTGATCGTCTACCCCCGCGGTTGTCCCATACCCAACTGACAAGGAGGCACGATGCTGGTCAAGGCGCTGCACGCGACCGGCCTGCGCAGCAGTTACCTGCAGGCGGCGTCGCTGGGGTCGATCGTCCTGTGTCTCGGCCTCTGGATCCGGGCCAAGACCGTCGACCAGGAGCACCGCGACAACGCCGAGCGCCGGGCCCTGTTCGTCGGCCTCTGGCCGCCGATGCTGTGGCTGATCGGCGACTCCCTGCTGGAGCTCGAGTAGCACCGGCTTGGGCGCTGCCGGAGCCGCCGGGCCGATCGCCAGAGGACGCGACGCCGACGTGTATGCCCTTGGCGACGGGCGGGTCCTGCGCCGCTACCGTCGCCCCGGCCCGACCGACCGCGAGCGGCGCGTGATGGCCCACGCCCGGGGTCACGGCTATCCGGTTCCCGAGGTGTACGAGTGGACCGACACCGACATGGTGATGGACCGCCTGGACGGCCCGTCCATGCTGGCCGACCTGGCCCGCCATCCCTGGCGGCTGCGCCGCCATGCCAGGACGCTGGCCGACCTCCACCGCCGGCTCCATGCCATCCCGGCCCCGGCCGGCCTGCCCACCCCGCTGGGCGAGGGTGACCGCCTGGTGCACCTGGACCTGCACCCGGCCAACGTCGTGCTGACCGCCTCGGGGCCGATGGTGATCGACTGGCCGAACGCCGGCCGTGGCGACGGCCTGGCCGACGTGGCCACCACCTGGGTCATCCTGCGAACCTCGCGCCTGGAGGGCCCCCTGACGCAGCGGCTGGTCGCCACCGTCGGCCAACGGCTGTTCGCGGCCGCCTTCCTCGCCGGCTTCGACCGCCGCGAGGTGTTCCGGCACCTCCCGGCCGTCGTCGCCGCCCGCCTCGCCGACCGCAATGTCCGCGACCACGAGCGCCGACGCCTGCGCCGGCTCGTCAGGGACCGGCGAGGTGGAGCTGGTCCAGGACCCCCTGGAGGTCGGGGGGGAGGGGCTCGGTGAGCTCGACCCGGCGGCCTCCGGCGGGGTGGTCGAAGGCCAGGCGCCAGGCGTGGAGGAAGGGGCGGGAGAGGCCAAGGCGGGCGGCCAGGGTCGGGTCGGCGCCGTAGGTGCGGTCGCCGGCCAGTGGGTGGCGCAGCGAGGCCAGGTGGACCCGGACCTGGTGGGTGCGGCCGGTCTCCAGGGTGGCCTCGACCAGCTGGACGGCCGGGAAGGTCTCCAGCACCCGCCGGTGGGTGACGGCCGGGCGCCCGGTGGGCACCACGGCCATGCGCTTGCGGTCCCGGGGATGGCGGCCGATGGGGGCGTCGACCGTGCCCTCGCCGGCCGGGAGGCGGCCCTGGACCAGGGCCAGGTAGCGGCGCTCGACCCGGTGACCGGCCAGGTCGCGGGCCAGGGCCAGGTGGGTGGCGTCGTCCTTGGCCACCAGCAGCAGCCCCGAGGTGTCCTTGTCGAGGCGGTGGACGATGCCGGGGCGGTCGGCCGCTCCCCCGCCGGCCGACAGGCTGCTCCCCTGCCGGCCGAGGAGGGCGTTGACCAGGGTCCCGGTGGGGTGGCCGGGGCCGGGGTGGACGACCAGGCCGGCCGGCTTGGCCACCACCAGCAGGTGGTCGTCCTCGTAGCGGACGGCCAGGGGCCGGTCCTCGGCCACCGGGCCGCCCTCTGGCGGGGCCGGCGGCGGCGACCAGGCCAGCCGCTCCCCCTCCCGGAGCCGGTACGCCTTGGGCCGGGGCCGGCCGTCCACGGTGACCAGGCCGTCGGTGGCCCAGCGGGCCGCCCGGGCCCGGGAGGTCCCGGCCAGCTCGGCCACCACCTCGTCCAGGCGCCGCCCGGACGCCTCCGGCCCGGCCACGGCCTCGTCCGGGCCGGCCGGTCGGGTCAAGCGCGGTCGCTGTCGGCCGAGGCCGGCCGGGGCTCGCTCTCGGCCCGGCCGAGGAAGATGGCCAGGAGGATGCCGCCGACCACCACACAGGAGTCGGCCAGGTTGAACACCGGCCACCAGCCGACCTTGACGAAGTCGACGACCTCACCCCGGAGCAGGCCCTCGCCCCGCAGCAGCCGGTCGGTCAGGTTGCCGAGGGCCCCGCCGAGGATCAGGCCGAGGACGACCAGAATGGACAGCGGCTGGGCGCGGCGGGAGGCGTAGATGATCCCGCCGATGATCACGATGGCCATGATCCCGAAGAACAGCGGCGCCCCGGTGAGCAGCGAGAACGCCCCGCCGGAGTTGGTGGTGTAGCGGAACTGGACGACCTCGCCGATCAGGTCGACCGGCGGCCGCCCGGCCAGGTTCGTGACCACCAGATGCTTGGTGAGCTGGTCGAGGGCGAGCACGAGCCCGGCGATGCCGTACAGGGCCAGCACCCGCCGGGACCGGGCGGTGGCGCCCGGCTCGGCCGCGGTCACCGCCGCCGGGCCCGCTGGCGGGCGTCGGCCAGGCACAGGGTGGCGTACGGCAGGGCGTCCAGCCGCTCCGCCTCGATGGCGCCGCCACAGGCCTCGCAGCGCCCGAAGCGGCCGCTGTCGATCCGGGCCAGGGCGCGCTCGACCTTGTCGATCAGGTCCCTGGCGTTGTCGACCAGCGACAGGTCGCGCTCGCGCTCGAAGGTGAAGCTGCCGGCGTCGGCGAACTCCTCGTCGAAGCCGACCTCGCCGGTGGCGTCGGCCAGGCTGGCCTCGGTCGACTCCTCCAGCTCGGCCCGCTGGCCCCGCAGCTCGGCCAGCTCGGCCTCGAGCCGCCGGCGGTAGGCCTGGAGGTCCCGCTTGGTGACGAGCGAGCGGTGCCCCCGCGCCCGCGGCGCCAGGTCGGCCCCGGCCGAGGCCGGTCCTCCGGTCGAGGTCGAGGCCGTGCGGCCCGCGCTCGTCGGGTCCCGGTGGGCGTCGGCCCCGGCCGAGGCCTCAGCGGTCTTCTTGCGTGCCATGGCGTCCTCCGACGACGGCCCATTGCGATTGCCTGTCCGGGGTAGACTGAAGATACAGGCAATGACGGGAACGAGTAGGGGGCGGCACGGCCGCCAGCGAGCCGGGGATGGTGGAAGCCCGGCGGCACGGCACCTCACGAACATCCTCCCCGAGCCGCTGCCCGAACGGCGCCCCGGCGCCCAGTAGACGCAGCCGGGCCAGCCCGTGACAGCTGGAGGCCATCCGGGGCAGCCCGGGCGGCCGATGAGTGGCCGGTGGTCGCGAGGTCGCCGGCACGGAGGGTGGTACCGCGGGGCCCCGGCCTCGTCCCTTCGCCGTTCCAGGAACGACGCGAAGGAGACGATCAGCGGATGGGCCAGTTCCCCGAGGTCGACCCGAACCTCGACCTCCCCGCGCTGGACGCCCGGATCCTCGAGCTGTGGCGCGACCGGAAGGTGTTCCAGCGGTCGGTCGACCAGCGGGTCGGGGCCGAGCCGTACGTGTTCTACGAGGGGCCGCCGACCGCCAACGGCCGGCCGGGCGTGCACCACGTGGAGGCCAGGGTCTTCAAGGACCTGTTCCCCCGGTTCAAGACCATGCGCGGCTACCGGGTCGACCGCAAGGGTGGCTGGGACTGCCACGGCCTCCCGGTCGAGCTGGAGGTCGAGAAGGAGCTGGGGCTCAAGGACAAGCAGGCGATCGAGACCTACGGGGTGGAGGCGTTCAACGCCCGCTGCCGCCAGTCGGTCGAGCGCTACGTCGACGCCTTCGAGCAGCTGACCGAGCGGATCGGCTTCTGGATCGACACCAGCCAGGCCTACCGGACCATGGACACCGCCTACGTGGAGAGCGTCTGGTGGGCCCTGGCCGAGCTGTACCGCCGCGGCCTGCTGGTCGAGGACTACAAGGTCAGCCCCTACTGCCCCCGCTGCCAGACGACCCTGTCGGACGCCGAGGTGGCCATGGGCTACCAGGAGGTCGAGGACCTCACCGCCTATGTGGCCCTGCCCGCGACCACCGGCACCCTGGCCGAGGAGGGGGCGGCCCTGCTCGTCTGGACGACCCAGCCCTGGACGCTGGTGCCCAACGTGTCGGTGGTGGTCGGGCCCGGGATCGAGTACGTCCTGGTCGAGGCGACCGGTTCCGACGGCGTGCCCCGCAAGCTGGTGGTGGCCCGCGAGCGGGTGGCCGCGGCCGTGGGCGAGGGCGCCCGGGTGCTGCGCCCGGTGCCCCTGGAGGAGCTGCTCGGGACCCGCTACCAGCGGGCCTTCGAGCTGATCCCGGTCACCGAGGAGGAGGCGGCCCGGGGCTGGACGGTGGTGGCCGACGAGTACGTCACCACCAGCGACGGCTCCGGGCTGGTCCAGACCTCGCCGGCCTACGGGGCCGAGGACCTGGCCGTCGGCCAGCGCTACAACACCCCGGTCCTGCACCCGGTGGGGCTCGACGGCAAGTTCGGACCGGAGACGGGCTGGCTGGCCGGCCGGTTCGTCAAGGCGGCCGACGCCGACCTGGTCGAGGACCTGCGCCGGCGGGGACTGCTGTGGCGGGCCGAGACCCACCGGCACGCCTACCCGTTCTGCTGGCGCTGCGGCACTCCGCTGATCTACTACGCGCTGACCTCCTGGTACGCCCGCACGACGGCGGTCAAGGACCGGCTGCTGGCCGAGAACGCCCGCATCGGCTGGCGTCCCGAGCACATCCGCGACGGCCGCTTCGGCGACTGGCTGGCCAACAACGTCGACTGGGCGCTGTCCAGGGCCCGCTACTGGGGCACGCCCCTGCCCCTGTGGCGCTGTGCCGACGGGCACGTGACGGTGGTCCAGAGCCTGGCCGACCTGTCGGCCAAGGCCGGCCGCGACCTGTCCGGCCTCGACCCGCACCGGCCGTACGTGGACGAGGTCACCCTCGACTGCCCGGAGTGCGGCCAGGAGGCCCGGCGGATCCTGGACGTGCTCGACGCCTGGTTCGACTCCGGGTCGATGCCGTTCGCCCAGTGGGGCTACCCGCACTCCCAGGAGGGGCGGGCCGCCTTCGAGCGGGCCTTCCCGGCCGACTTCATCTCCGAGGCCATCGACCAGACCCGCGGCTGGTTCTACTCCCTGCTGGCCGTGAGCACGCTGCTGTTCGACCAGACCTCGTACCGCAACGTGGTCTGCCTCGGGCACATCGTCGACCGCAACGGCCGCAAGATGTCCAAGAGCCTCGGCAACGTGCTCGACCCGTTCCAGCTCCTTGACCGCTACGGCGCCGACCCGCTGCGCTGGTTCATGCTGGCCAACGGGTCGCCGTGGGTGTCGCGACGGCTGTACCCGGAGGCGATCGAGGACGTCACCCGGTCGTTCTTCCTCACCCTCTGGAACACCTTCAGCTTCTTCTGCCTGTACGCGCGTCTCGCAGGGTTCGACCCGGTCGCATCTGGAGGCGAGGCCCGTTCCACTGGGGGGGCGAAAAGCGCCACCCCAGGCCCCCCCATCGACCGCTGGGTGCTGGCCGAGCTGGCCGACACCGTCGACCAGGTGACCCGGAGCCTGGACGACTACGACGCCACCAGCGCCGCCCGCCGGCTGGCCAGCTTCGTGGACGACCTGTCCAACTGGTACGTGCGGCTGTCGCGGCGGCGGTTCTGGCGCGGCACCGGCAGCGACGCCGACGCGGCCTTCCGGACGCTCTGGACCTGCCTGCGCACGGTCGCCCTGCTGCTGGCCCCGTACGCCCCGTTCACGGCCGAGGAGCTGTGGCAGGGGCTGGTCGTCTCGGTCGACCCCGAGTCCCCGGACTCGGTCCACCTGGTCGACTGGCCCGAGCCCGACCGGGCCGCCCTCGACCCGGAGCTGAGCGCGGCCATGGCCGAGGTCAGGCGGCTGGTCGGCCTGGGCCGCCAGGCCCGCACCGAGGCCAGGATCAAGGTCCGCCAGCCGCTGGCCCGGGCCCTGATCGGCGTGCCCGACCCGGTCCGGGCCGGGGTGGCCGGGCTGCTGGACCTGGTCGCGGCCGAGCTGAATGTCAAGGAGGTCGGCTTCGCCGAGGGCGAGGCCGGGCTGGTCGGCTACCGGCTGGCCCCCAACTTCCGGGCCCTCGGGCCCCGCTTCGGCCGCGACGCCCAGGCGGTGGCCGCCGCCCTGCGCCAGGCCCCGCCCGAGCTGGCGGCCGGGCTGGCGCCGCGGCTGCGGGCCGGGGAGCGGGTCGAGCTGCCGGTCGAGGGGCTGGGCTCGGTCGAGCTGAGCCCCGACGAGGTCCAGGTGGTCGAGGAGCCGGTGACCGGCTGGCGAGTGGTCGGCGACGGCCCCACCACCGTCGCCCTCGACCTCGAGGTCACGCCCGAGCTGCGGCTGGAGGGGCTGGCCCGCGACCTGGTCCGGGCCGTGCAGGACCTGCGCAAGAGCGCCGGGCTGGAGGTGGCCGACCGGATCGAGCTGGCCGTCAAGGCCGACGGCGAGGTCGCGGCCGCGGTCGCCGCCCACCGCGACCACCTGCTCGGCGAGACCCTGGCGACCAGCCTCCACAGCGCCCCCCAGGGCGACGGCTACGACGCCCGGGTCGACCTCGACGGCCAGGAGGTCCGCCTCTGGCTCCGGCCGGTCGCGGGGCAGCAGGGATGACCGACCGGCCGGGGCGGCTCGATGACCTGGGGGACCTGCTGCCGGCGGCCCGGTCGCTGTGGGGGTATGCCTGGGCCGGCCCGAACAGCCTGGTCGGGCTGCTGGGGGCGCTGACCACCCGGAAGCGGCCGGTCCGGTGGCGCGGGGTGCTGCTGTTCGAGGACGCCGACAGCGGGCTGGCCCGGTTCCTGCGCTGGCGGGGGTTCGCCGCCATCACCCTCGGGCACGTGATCGTCACCAACCGGCGGGCCAGCGACGGCCTCCTGGCCCACGAGCTGGAGCACGTGGCCCAGGCCGAGCGCTGGGGGCCGCTCTACTATCCGGCGTACCTGCTCGGCAGCCTGCGAGGGTACCGGCGGAACCCGTTCGAGCGGGCGGCCAGGCGGGCCGCCGACGTTCTCCAGGCCGCCCTCGAGGAGCGCACCCAAGGGCGGAGCTAGCCGGCGCGGCGGCGGCGCAGGGCCGACACGAGCAGGGTCACGGCGACCAGGTCGAGGGCCAGGGAGGCCCAGACCAGGCCGAGCCCGTCGGCGCGGAACAGCGAGGCCACCAGCAGGCCCACGGACAGCGCCAGGGCGAGCAGGGCACCGGCGACCACGCGGGGCCGGCCGCTAGCTGGACGTCAGCTTGACCGTTCGACCCTCAGTCGTCGTGACGCAGCCGGTCCACCCGGTCGCGGCCGTTGTGGCCGAGCTGGTCCGAGCTCGAGTCGCGCAGGGCCGAGTAGGAGCTCTGGCGCGCCCCGGTCGACAGGGCCGGCAGGTCCTCGGCACCCGGCAGGGGCCGGGAGTTGCCGCCGAGGCCCGGGGGCTGCGGCGGGGCCACGGGCCCGGACGGGGCCGCGTCCTCGAGCGCCTTGAGCTGGCCCTCGACGAAGCCGCGGAGCCGGGCGCGGTAGTCGCGCTCGAACGCCCGCAGGGCCTCGATCGAGCTCTCCAGCTCCTGGCGGCGCCGGGCCACCTGCTCGGTCGCCTGGGCGATCTGCATGCGGGCCTGCTCCTCGGCCACGCGGGCGCGGGCCTCGGCCGACTGGATCCGCTCCTTGTAGCGGGTCTCCAGGCCCTCGGTGAGCTCGCGGGCCCTGGCCTGGGCGGCCTCGGTGACCTCGCGGGCCCGCATCTGGGCGGCCTCGGTGACCTCGCGGGCCCGCATCTGGGCGGCCTCGGTGACCTCGCGGGCCCGCATCTGGGCCTGCTCGGTCATGTTCTTGGCGCGGGCCTCGGCCTCGGCGACCATCGACTTGGCCTTGACCTTGGCCTCCTCGACCGTCTGGTCGGCCATCCGCTGGGCCATCACCAGGGCGCGGGCGATCGCCTCCTCGCCGCCGGCGCCGCCGCCGCGGGCCTCGGCAGCCACCGGCTGGGGCTGGGGAGGCGGTGGCGGGGGTGCCTGCACCTGGACCGGGGCTGGCTGGGGCTGGGCGACGCTGGAGGCCTGCTCCCGGAGGCGGGCGATCTCGTCCTGCATCCGGGTGAACTCCTCGGTGACCTGGTCGAGGAAGGTGTCCACCTCGTGCATGGCGTACCCGCGCATGGCCTTGGTGAATTCTTTGTGTTGGATGTCCAGCGGCGTCAGTGGCGGCATGTGCGCTCCTTACCTGCAAGTGGATGGGCGATTGTACCCGAGCACCACTCGAGCGTTCGCGTTGGGCCGGCTAGCTGGTACTCACCACCTGTCTCAACAGGGCGATCAGTACGAACACGATGAGGGGGGAGAGGTCTAGGGCCACAGCGCCGACTCGCAAGGGGGGAAGGAGTCGCCTTATGGGTCGGAGGACGGGTTCGGTCAAGTCATACAGTATCCCATAGAGGATCGCCAAACCGGAGAGGCCCCTGCCACCGGTCAGGCTGAGGATGAGATCCATCACGATCCGGCCGAGAAGGATCAGCCAGTAGAGGCTCAGCAGAAGGGAAAGAATCCACACAGATCGACACCGGTCATGCCTGGTTGAAGAAGCCCCGCTCCTGGAGCCGCCGCCGCTCCTCGGCCGAGACCTCGACGTTTCTGGGAGTGAGTAGGAATACCTTGTCGGCGACCCGCTGGATGCGCCCGTCGAGCCCGAAGGTGAGCCCGGCGGCGAAGTCGATCAGGCGCTTGGCGGTCTCCGCCTCCATGGCTTGGAGGTTCACGATCACCGGGATGTCGGCCTTGAACTTCTCACCGATCTCCTCGGCGTCGTTGAAGCCGGACGGCTCGATCAGGTGGACCTTGCCGGTGGCCGCGGACGGGATCGGGTGGATCACCGCCTCGGTTGGCTCCTCGAGTCGCCCCCCCTGCTGACGCCGCCCGTAGACGTCGTCGTCGCGCACCCGACGGATGGGAGCTCGGTCGGCCGGGGATCTCCCGGACGCCTCGGCCACGTCGGCCAGCTCCTCGTCGTCCTCAGGCTCGACCAGCCCCAACCACACAAGGCTCTTCTTGAACGCCCCGGCCACCTAACGTCACCTACCTTTCACCATGTCGACAACTGTCCAAGCACCTGAGGACGTCCGCCTTGGGCGGCGCCGGGAACACTATGGCGATCCTCGCCACAGAAGTCACGGCGCACCCGCCGGGAACGTCCGTATGTCCGATTTCGGAAGTCGGGATCGGCGCTCCTGACCGAATCGTAGGGGTCACAGGTGACAGGCTCACCCGACACCTCCGGGCCCTCGGGTTGGGCGGGGGCCGAAGAGGGCGGTGCCGACCCGGATCAGGGTGGCGCCCTCCTCGACAGCCACCTCGAAGTCGGCCGTCATGCCCATCGACAGCTGGGGCAGGCCGGCGCCGGCGGCCAGCTCGGCGGTGCGCCGGAAGGCCGGCCGGGTCACCTCCGGATCGTCGGCCGGGGCCGGCATGACCATCAGCCCCTCGACCCGGAGCCCCTCGACGGCCCGGCACGCCTCCAGAAAACCGCCCAGGTCGGCCGGCCGGACCCCGTGGGCCGCCTCGCGGTCGTCGACCTCGACCTGGACCAGCGCCCGGGCGGTGGTCCCGGCGGCCACCGCCCGCCGGCCAAGGGCCCGCGCCCCGGCCAGCGAGTCGAGCGAATGGACCAGCGCCCCGGCGCTGACCAGCACCCCGGCCTTGTTGCGCTGGAGCCGGCCGACGAAGTGCCAGCGGACCCCCGGCACCGCGGCCGCCTTTTGCTCCAGGTCCTTGGCGTAGTTCTCGCCCACGTCGGGAACTCCGGCGGCCACCACCGCCCGGACCGCCTCCGGCGGGTGGGCGGTGACCACCACGGTCGACCCGGTCGCGGTGGCGGCCAACGTGGCCTCGGTCACGGCTCGGGTG
>DATABK010000550.1:0-4056 GCA_036259695.1 Actinomycetes bacterium
GCACGCCTCCCTTGGACGCGGTGTAGGAGATCTGGGAGGTGGCCGCGCCCATCACGGCCACGAACGAGGCCGTGTTGACCACCGCCCCCCCGCCCCGGCGAAGCAGGTGGGGGATGCCGTGCCTGCAGCAGAGGAACACCGCCGTGAGGTTCACGTCCTGGACCCGCCGCCAGGCCTCGAGGCTGGTGTCGAGCACCGACACGTCGTCGGGCGGGGCGATCCCGGCGTTGTTGAACAGCACGTCGATCCCGCCGAAGTGCTCGGCCGCCCGCTGGTACATGCCGGCCACGTCGTCCTCGTCGGTGACGTCGGCATGCAGGTACACCCCCCCGACCTCGGCCGCCACCTCCTTCCCGGCCTCATCCGCCAGGTCGACCACGCCCACCCGCGCCCCCTCGGCCGCGAACCGCCGCGCGCTCGCCCGCCCGATCCCGCTGGCCGCCCCGGTGATGACGGCCACCTTCCCCTCCAGCCGGCCGCTCATTGCTCGGTGGCGATGAACACGTTCTTGACCTCGGTGTAGTGGTCGAGGGCGTGGGGGCCGAGCTCGCGGCCGACGCCGGACTGCTTGAAGCCGCCGAAGGGGGTGGCGACCCGGACCGAGGTGTTGGAGTTGACCGACAGGGTGCCGGTCTCAAGGGCCCTGGCCACCCGGAGGGCCCGGCCCAGGTCGCGGGTCCAGATGGAGCCGGACAGGCCGTAGATGCTGGCGTTGGCCAGCCGCACCGCCTCGGCCTCGCCGTCGAACGGCAGCACGACGGCGACCGGGCCGAAGATCTCCTCGGTGGCCGCCCGGTCGCCCGGGGAGACCTCGGTGAGCACGGTCGGCGGGTACCACCAGCCCGGGCCCTCGGGGGCGCTGCCGCGGATGGCCACCGGGGTGCCCTCGGGGACGAACGAGGCCACCGTGTCGCGCTGGCCGGCCGAGATCAGCGGGCCCATCTGGGTGCGCTCGTCGGCCGGGTCGCCGACCCGCAGGCCGGTCACCGCCGGCTCGAGCAGGGACAGGAACTCGTCCACGACCGAGCCCTCTACGAGGATGCGGGAGCGGGCGCAGCAGTCCTGGCCGGCGTTGCCGAACACGGCCAGCGGAGCGGCCGCGGCCGCCGTCGGCAGGTCGGCGTCGGCGAAGACCAGGTTGGCCGACTTGCCGCCGAGCTCCAGGGTGACCCGCTTGATGGTGCCGGCGGCGCCGCGCATGATGCCACGCCCGACCTCGGTGGAGCCGGTGAAGGCGATCTTGGCCACCTGCGGGTGCTCGACCAGCCGCCGCCCGACGACCCGGCCGGGCCCGGTGAGCACGTTGACCACCCCGGGCGGGATGCCGGCCTCATCGGCCAGCTCGGCAAAGGCCAGGGCGGTCAGGGGGGTCAGCTCGGCCGGCTTGAGCACGACCGTGTTGCCGGCGGCCAGGGCCGGGGCCAGCTTCCAGGAGGCGATCGTGAGGGGGAAGTTCCAGGGCACGATCAGCCCCACCACCCCAAGCGGCTCCCGGAAGGTCAGGTCGACCCCGCCGGCCACCGGGATGGTGTCGCCGAGCAGCCGCTCGGGGGCGCCGGCGTAGTAGGCGAAGGTGTCGGCGACCATGCCCATCTCGGCCCGGGCGTCGCCGATCGGCTTGCCGGTGTTGCGCATCTCCAGCTGGGCCAGGCGCTCGCGCTCGGCGTCGAGCCGCTCGGCCAGGCGGCGCAGCAGCCGCGACCGGTCGGCCGGGGCGACCGCCCGCCAGCGCTCGAAGGCGTCCGCGGCCCGGGCGACGGCGGCGTCGGCATCGCTGGCGGTGGCCGCGGGCAGCCGCTCGATCACCGCCTCGGTGGCCGGGTCGACGACCTCGAACAGGCTCACAACCGCTCGAAGCCCCGGAACCGCTCCCAGTCGGTCACGGCGGCGTCGTAGGCGTCGAGCTCGACGGTGGCCATGTTGGTGTAGTGGTCCACCACCTCGTCGCCGAAGGCCTGGCGGGCGACCTCGCTGCCGGTGAACAGGTCGCGGGCCTCGCGCAGGGTCTTCGGCACCGACGGCTTGTCGGCCACATACGCGTTGCCGGTGAACTCGTCCTCCAGGGCCAGGCCCTTGTCGACCCCGTGGAGGCCGGCGGCGATGATCGCGGCCAGGGCCAGGTACGGGTTGACGTCGCCGCCGGGGACCCGGTTCTCCAGCCGCAGGGAGTGGCCGTGGCCGACCACCCGCAGGGCGCAGGTGCGGTTGTCGTGGCCCCAGGCGACCGCCGTCGGGGCGAAGCTGCCGGCCGCGAACCGCTTGTAGGAGTTCACGTTGGGGGCCAGGAACAGGGTCAGCTCGCGCAGGCAGGCCAGCTGCCCGGCCAGGAACTGCTCCATCAGCTCCGAGTAGCCGTGGTGGCGGCGGTCGCCGGCCATGACCGCCTCGTCATTGGTCTGGCTGCGCAGGCTGAAGTGGATGTGGCAGGAGTTGCCCTCGCGCTCGTTGTACTTGGCCATGAAGGTCAGGCTGCAGCCGTCCTGGGCGGCGATCTCCTTGGCCCCGTTCTTGTAGATGGCGTGCCCGTCGGCCGTGGCCAGGGCGTCGGCGTAGCGGAAGGCGATCTCGTGCTGGCCGTAGTTGCACTCGCCCTTGGCCGACTCGACCCGCAGGCCGGCCCCGGCCATGGAGTTGCGGATGCGGCGCAGCAGCGGCTCGATCCGGGCCGTGCCCAGCAGCGAGTAGTCGACGTTGTAGTCGTTGGCCGGGCGCAGGTCGCGGTAGGCCTTGGCCCAGGCCTCCTCGTAGCTGTCACGGAAGACGATGAACTCGAGCTCGGTGCCGGCGTAGGCGGTCCAGCCCCGCTCGGCCAGCCGCTCCAGCTGCCGCTTGAGCACCCCCCGGGGCGAGGCCAGCACCGGGCCGCCGTCCTCCCAGACGAGATCACACATGACCAGGGCGGTGGCCTCCTGCCAGGGGATCATCCGCAGGGTGGCCAGGTCGGGCTTGAAGACGAAGTCGCCGTAGCCCCGGTCCCAGGAGCTCATCGCGTACCCGGAGACGGTGTTCATGTCGACGTCGACGGCCAGCAGGTAGTTGCAGCCCTCGGCGTTGTGCTCGAGCACGTCGTCCAGGAAGTGGGTGGCGGCCAGCCGCTTGCCCTGGAGCCGCCCCTGCATGTCGGTCATGGCCAGCAGCACGGTGTCGACCCGGCCGGCCTCGACCTCGGCCCGCAGGTCGTCGACGCTCAGCATGCCTGACCTCATCTTCCGCCCCTTTCGCTCGCTGGATCTTGTTGGCAGGCAACCCAGGCTGTCAACGCCGGTTTATGCTGTTCAGCCGACCAATACCGATGGAGGAGGTTGCCCAGTGCCGGCGAGCAGTGAGCTCAGCGAGGCCGTGCTCACCCAACGGCGGCTTCTGGAGCGGCTGCTGGCCCACGGGCGCCGCGAGACCGGCGAGGAGCCGAGCCTGCGCAGCCCGGACGCCGGCGACGCCGAGTTCGTCAAGAACCTCCAGATCTTCCTGCGGCTGGTCGTCGATGCCGACGCCCTTTCCCTGCGGGCCGCCCACAACCTCAGCGGCGACCCGGCCCAGGCCGCCGCCGTCACCGCCCGGCTGCCCGAGCTGCGCGAGCGCATCACCCTCCCCACCGAGGTGCCGCTCACCCTGGAGCTGCTGCTGGCCCGCCGCTTCGAGCTGGAGCGGCTCCTGATCGAACTGGGCGACCGGACTTATCTAGCCGGCCGGCTGGCCGACGTGTACGACGAGGAGCCGGGCACGGTCAGCACCTGGCGGTCGCTGTACGGCGATGAGCTGCCGGCGCTGCTGCCCGGCGGGGTGACCCGCCACCCAGAGGCGGTCCCGCCGGCCGGGCCCGACGAGGTCGAGGCGACCCGGGAGCGGCTGGCCCGGCTGATGCACGCCAAGGAGTCGCAGGCCCAGGCGGTCAAGGCCCGCTGGGCGCTCAAGCGGCGGGTCACCGCGCCCACGATCCTTGTCCTGCTGGTGGCCGTGGCCGCCTTCGTCGGCCTGCTCACCCGCCTCGGCGGGACGGTGGCCGCCTAGTCCCGGTCGCGGCGTCGGCGGATCTTGTCGCCGAGCCAGGTGATCGGG
>DATABK010000551.1:0-3703 GCA_036259695.1 Actinomycetes bacterium
CCGGTGATCCCGCCCGACCTGCGCCCGATGGTGCAGCTGGACGGCGGCCGGTTCGCCACCAGCGACCTGAACGACCTGTACCGGCGGGTCATCAACCGCAACAACCGCCTCAAGCGGCTGCTGGACCTGGGCGCGCCCGAGATCATCGTCAACAACGAGAAGCGCATGCTCCAGGAGGCCGTCGACGCGCTGTTCGACAACGGCCGCCGCGGCCGCCCGGTCACCGGCCCGGGCAACCGGCCCCTCAAGAGCCTGTCCGACATGCTCAAGGGCAAGCAGGGCCGCTTCCGCCAGAACCTGCTCGGCAAGCGGGTCGACTACTCCGGCCGCTCGGTCATCGTGGTCGGTCCCGAGCTCAAGCTGCACCAGTGCGGGCTGCCCAAGCAGATGGCCCTGGAGCTGTTCAAGCCGTTCGTGATGAAGCGGCTGGTCGACCTGTCGTACGCGCAGAACATCAAGTCGGCCAAGCGCATGGTCGAGCGTTCCCGGCCCCAGGTCTGGGACGTGCTCGAGGAGGTCATCCGCGAGCACCCGGTGCTGCTGAACCGGGCCCCGACCCTGCACCGCCTCGGCATCCAGGCCTTTGAGCCTGTCCTGGTCGAGGGCAAGGCCATCCAGATCCACCCGCTGGTCTGCAAGGCGTTCAACGCGGACTTCGACGGCGACCAGATGGCCGTGCACGTGCCCCTGTCGTCCGAGGCCCAGGCCGAGGCGCGGGTGCTTATGCTGTCGGTCAACAACATCCTGTCGCCGGCCAACGGCCGTCCGATCGCCATCCCGACCCACGAGATGGTCCTGGGCATCTACTTCCTGACCTACAAGGAGGAGGCCCAGGCGCAGGCGACCAGGTCCAAGGCGAAGGCCAAGGAGAACGGGGACGGTCCGCACCTGCCGATCTTCGGATCGGTGGCCGAGGCCGTCATGGCCCACGACTTCAAGTCGATCGGCCTCCAGGACCCGATCATCGTCCGCCTGCCCGAGGCCAAGGCGGCCGTGGCCGAGGACGGGGCCACCAAGGTCGAGACCACGGTCGGGCGCCTGCTGTTCAACGAGGCCCTGCCCGAGGACTTCCCGTACATCAACGAGACCCTGCAGAGCCGGGAGCTGACCAGCCTGGTGTCACGGGTCGCCGACCGCTACGACCAGACCGAGACCGCCGAGGTCCTGAACAAGCTCAAGACCCTCGGCTTCTTCTGGGCGTCGCGGGCCGGGGTCACCGTGTCCATCCAGGACGTGCTCAAGCCGCCGCGCAAGCAGGAGATCCTCGATGAGTTCGAGAAGCGCGCCGAGAAGGTGGAGTCCCAGTTCCGCCGGGGCATCATCACCGACGACGAGCGCCGTCAGGAGCTCATCGAGATCTGGACCGAGGCCACCGAGCGGGTCCGCGAGGACATGGAGGACCGGTTCCGCCAGGAGCCGTTCAACCCCATCTACATGATGGCCACCTCGGGCGCCCGCGGGAACATGACCCAGGTCCGGCAGATCGCCGGCATGCGGGGGCTGGTCGCCAACCCCAAGGGCGACATCATCCCGCGGCCCATCAAGGCCAACTTCCGCGAGGGCCTGTCGGTGCTCGAGTACTTCATCTCGACCCACGGCGCCCGCAAGGGGCTGGCCGACACCGCCCTGCGCACGGCCGACTCCGGCTACCTGACCAGGCGGCTGGTGGACGTGACCCAGGACGTGATCGTCCGCGAGAACGACTGCGGCACCGAGCGGGGCATCCCCGTGACCGTCGCCGTCCAGCGGCCCATCCCGGGCAAGAAGGGCGAGTTCGAGTGGGTCCGGCCGCGCGCGGTCGAGAGCCAGGCCCTGTCCCGGATCCTGGCCGAGGACGTTCTGGACCCGGCCGGCAAGGGCAGGCAGGTCCTGCTCGAGGCCGGCACCGAGATCGGCGAAGAGGTGATCGACCTGCTGGTCGAGCACGGCGTCGACGAGGTGCTGTGCCGCTCGGTGCTGACCTGCGACTCCAAGGTCGGGGTGTGCCAGATGTGCTACGGCCGCAGCCTGGCCAACAACCGGCTGGTCGACATCGGCGAGGCGGTCGGCATCATCGCCGCCCAGTCGATCGGCGAGCCGGGCACCCAGCTGACCATGCGGACCTTCCACACCGGTGGTATCGCCGGTGAGGACATCACCCACGGCCTGCCGCGGGTGCAGGAGCTGTTCGAGGCCCGCACCCCCAAGGGCATGACCCCCATCGCCGAGTTCTCCGGCCGGGTCTCGATCGAGCACGTCGAGAAGGGCGTGCAGGTCACCGTGACCTCGGACGAGGGCGAGGAGTGGGTGGCCATCGTGCCCCGGCGGGCCCGGCTCCGGGTCGAGGACGGCCAGGAGGTCGAGGTCGGCCAGCCGATCATCGACGGCATCCCCAACCCCAAGGAGATGCTGCGGGTGCTCGGCATCCGGGCTACCCAGCGGCACCTGGTCGAGCAGGTCCAGCAGGTCTACACCAGCCAGGGTGTGACCATCCACGACAAGCACATCGAGCTGATCGTCCGCCAGATGCTCAAGCGGGTGACCGTGCTCGAGGGCGGCGACACCGAGCTGCTTCCCGGCGAGCTGATCGAGCGGGCCACGTTCGAGCGGGCCAACCGGGAGGCGCTGGAGGCGGGCAACACGCCGGCCAACGGCCGTCCCGAGCTGCTCGGCATCACCAAGGCGTCGCTGGCCACCGAGTCGTGGCTGTCGGCGGCCTCCTTCCAGGAGACGACCAGGGTGCTGACCGAGGCGGCCATCGAGGGCAAGAGCGACTCGCTGATCGGCCTCAAGGAGAACGTCATCATCGGCAAGCTGATCCCGGCCGGGACCGGCATGGTCCGCTACCGCAGCGTGGCCCCGGTCCTGACCGAGATCCCGGCGGCCGCCTACGGGGTCGACGCCTTCGGCGACGCCTACGAGACCTACAGCGACGACGTCTACTACGCGGAAGACGGCACCGCCTACCAGGTCCCGGTCGGCACCGACACCGAAGGCGACGGCGAGCTGGTCGACGTCGACACCGGCGGCTACACGACCGACGAGTACCAGACGTTCGAGGACCAGCAGCAGCAGCCGCAGTAGCAACGGCAACACGAACGGCCCGGGCCAGTAACGGTCCGGGCCGTTCGGTGTTCGGGGCCTCTTGGAAGGTTGGGCCCCCCATGCAGTTACCTGCGCGGGCCATGATCTCGGTGAGCTGGCTCCAATAAGGAATTGGCTTGAGCAATCCGCCCGTTGTACGGCGGCGTTGTGGCATAGGCATGCACGAACACCAATTGGCTTCGTCCCCGGTGCCTGCATGGGACCCGGCCCATCGAGGCTGCAAGAAAGTTGTCCCCAGATTCCTGGTTGCTGGTTGTCTCCGGCTGGGGGCTTGGTAGGTTGCCGTCATGGACTCGAACACCCATTCGACCCAGCCGCCCAGCCAGCCGCCCGACGGGGGCCCGGACGAGCTGGCCGTGCTGGCCGGGGCCCTGGACCGGCTGGCCGCTCGGAACCTGGACGGGCTGGCGGATGGGGTCCGGGCCGAGCGGGTGCTGGCCCTGCGGCGGCTGGGGGATCGCCTGGAAGGGCTGTGGCGCAAGGAACTGGCCGGGGTCGATGCTCGCGGCGCCGCCGGGGCCGAGTTGGGCCAGGCGGTGGGGTCGACCGTCGGCTGGCTGCGGGGTCGGCTGCGGCTGGGGGCTGGGGCTGCCGCCAGGTCGGTCCGGACGGCCCGGGC
>DATABK010000552.1:0-4435 GCA_036259695.1 Actinomycetes bacterium
CGGGCCGGGCATGCCGGGATAGCCGGGGTCGGGCGGCATGGTCCTGGCGACCTCGGCGGCCCGGCGGGCCGTGGCCCGGACCTTTTCAAGGTCGGCGGTGTGGACGGTGGCCGTGCCGACCCGGTTGCCGTCGACCACCACCCGGACCCGGACCCAGAGGTCCTCCCGCCAGGCCGACTGGTGGATGCGGCTGGAGGCGAACCGGGTCAGGCCGCCGGCCTGCCGGTAGACCAGGGCCTCGGCGTCGTCGGCGCCCTCGACGGCGAGGGCCGCCTCGGCCACCTCGAGCAGCCGCTCCGCCCCCATCGCCGTCACCAGCCAACCTCCCTGTCCATCGGGGGCCTAACCATGAGGCCCCCGAACCCCCACGTGGACGTTGTGGAAGCGGGCCGGGGCGGTGCCGTGGCCGACCCGGGCGTTCTGGTAGGGCTGGCCCTTGCCGCAGTTCGGAACCCCCCACACGACCCACTCGGAGGGGCCGCAGACGGCGTCCAGCGACCCCCAGAACTGGCGGGTGCGGCCGTCGTAGGTGGCGTTGCGGTACAGCCGGCCCAGGCGGCCGCCCCTGATCTCCCAGGCGGCCTCGACCCCGAACTGGAAGTTGACCCGCCGGTCGTCGATCGACCAGGACCGGTTGGTGCTCAGCAGCAGCCCGTCCGGGGTGTCGGCGACCAGCTCCTCCAGGCTGCCCTGCCCCGGCTCCAGGTGCACGTTGGTCATGCGGATGAGCGGCATGCTGCCCCAGCCGTCGGCCCGCATCGCCCCGCCCGACCCTGCCCCCTCGGCGGCCGTCTCCCGGCTGGTCAGGAAGCCGGCGACCACGCCATCGGCGACCAGCGGGGACCGCTGGGCGGCGACGCCCTCGTCGTCGAAGCCGAAGGTGCCGAGCCCGCCCGGGGTGGTCGCATCGGCCGTCACCGACATGGCCGGCGAGCCGTAGCGGAGCTTGCCGACGTCGCCGGGGGTGACGAACGAGGTGCCGGCGTAGGCCGCCTCCATGCCCAGGATCCGGTCCAGCTCCAGCGGGTGCCCGACCGACTCGTGGACCTGGAGCGACAGCTGCTGGCCGTCCAGGATCACGGTGGTCACCCGCTCCGGGAGCGGCGGCGCGGCCAGGAGCTGGACCGCTTCGGCGGCCACCCGGGGGCCGTTGGCGACCAGCTCGGCCGCCTCGACCACCTCCCACCCGCCGGCCTGGTACTGGCCCCGGAACGAGTTCGGCCAGCTGCGCTGCTGGAGGTCGCCGTCGCCGGCCGCAACGGCCTCGATCCCGGCCCCGGTCTGGGTCACGGTCTGGTCGAGCCGGGCCCCCTCGCTGGACCAGAGCACGGTCCGGCGCCGCCACAGGTCGACGGTGGCCTTGGCGTGGGCCAGCCCGGCCACCGACCGCTGGGCGTCGCAGGCGGCCAGCAGCAGCTCGGTCCGCTCGGCCAGGGGCACGGCGAACGGGTCGCGGGCCACCGGGTTGGCCCACTGGGCGACCGCCGGCTCGGCCGGGGCCAGGCGCACCGGCTCGCCCGGGGCGGCCGCCGACGCCCTGGCCACCTCGACCGCCCGCCGGGCCAGATCCCCGGCCCGTCCCGCGTCCAGGACGGCGCTGGCCGCGAACCCCCAGCGCCCGTCGACCAGCACCCTGACCCCGAGCCCGCTGGAGTCCTCGGCCTCCAGGTCGTCGACCCGGTCGTCGGTGACCGTCAGCCCCTCGGTCTCCTCCCGCACCCACCGGACGTCGGCGTAGCCGGCCCCGGCCGCCACCGCCGCCTCCAGGGCCAGCTCGGTCAGCTCCTCGGGCTCCATGGCCCTCCTTCACGCTCCCACCTGGCGCCGGATGCTACTAGGAAGCCGGCCGGCCAAGCTCCTCGGCGACCACGGCCAGGTCGGCCACGAAGCCCTTGTAGGCCAGGGCGCGGGCCTCCTCGTCGGGGGCGCGGAGGATGGAGGAGGGGTGGACGGTGGCCAGGACCCGGGGGGCGAGGCTGGAGTCGAGGAACCCGCCCCGCTGGCGGCTGACCCGGAACGAGCTGCCGAGCAGGGCCTGGGCGGCGGTCGCGCCCAGCAGGACCAGCACCCGGGGCTGGACCACCTGGAGCTCGGCCTCGAGCCAGGGGAAGCAGGCGTGGACCTGCTCGGCGTTAGGCTTCTTGTGGATCCGGAGCTTGCCCCGGCGCTCGAACTTGAAGTGCTTGACCACGTTGGTCACATAGGCCAGCTCGCGGTCGATGCCGGCCTCGGCCAGGGCCTGGTCGAGCATGCGGCCGGCCGGGCCGACGAACGGGCGGCCCTCCCGGTCCTCGCCGTCGCCCGGCTGCTCGCCGACCAGCATGACCTCGGACTGGGGGGCGCCCTCGCCGAACACGGTCTGGGTGGCGTCGCGGTACAGGTCGCAGGCCGTGCACCCGGCCGCGGCGGATTGGAGCGCACCCAGGTCGGGCCGGGCGGGGATCAGGTCGCGGGCCGCGCTCGGGGGCCGCTGGCGGGCTGGCATGGCAGGAACCTCCCTACCACCCCGCCCGGCCGGCCAAACCGCGGCCGGCGGGGGCTAGTCGCGCGTGCCCGGCCGGTCGCCGGCGCCGGCCCGGGGCGCGGAGTCGCCCACCACCCGCCCCTCCAGACCGGAGGTGATCAGCAGCAGGGCGAGCAGCACAACCGGGAACAACGCCACAACGGCGAGCATGAGCAGCGACATCGAGCGAGCAACCTCCTCGTCAGATCGACGCGGGCAGTCTGCCAGGAATATCGGAGGCCGGACGGCCGACCTCAACCGCTGTTACAGGATCGGTACCCGACGGGGCGGCGGCCGGGCTGCGCTATCGTCGTCCCATGCCCGGGTTCGACCTGCACACCCACTCCACCTTCTCGGACGGCACCCTGGAGCCCGAGCAGGTGGTCGAGCTGGCCACCAGCCGCGGCCTGACCGGCATCGCCCTCACCGACCACGACAACACCGGCGGGGTCGAGCGGGCCCGGGCCGCGGCCAGGGGCACCGGCCTGACCGTCCTGGGTGGCTGCGAGCTGTCGGCCCAGCACGACGGCAACCCGGTCCACGTCCTGGCCTACGCCTTCGACCCGGCCGAGCCAGCTTTCGCGGCCAAGCGGGCCTGGATCGCCGAGGGCCGGGTCGGCCGGGCCCGCCGGATGGTGGAGCGGCTGCGCGAGCTGGGCGTCCCCGTCGAGCTGGACCGGGTCAGAGAGCTGGCCGGCGACGGGGCGATCGGGCGGCCGCACGTGGCCAGGGCCATGGTCGAGGCCGGGGTGGTCGACCGGGTGGCCGACGCCTTCAGCCAGGACTGGATCGGCACCGGCGGCCGCGCGTACGTGGCCAAGGACGCCGTCACCCCGGTCGAGGCGGTCGAGCTGATCCACGGGGCCGGCGGGGTGGCGGTGCTGGCCCACCCCTCGGTCCACGCCGGCGCGGCCTCGGTCCCCGAGCCGGTCATCCGGGCCATGGCCGCCGCCGGCCTGGACGGCCTGGAGGTCGACCACCCCGACCAGCCGCCGGGGGACCGGGCCCGCTGGCGGGCTCTGGCCGCCGAGCTGGGCCTGGAGACGACCGGGGCCTCCGACTGCCACGGCGCCCTCTACGGCTACCGCCTGGGCAGCGAGCGCACCCCCGACGCAGGAGTCGAGCGCCTGCTTTCTCGCGCCTAGCGCCGTCTTCCGGGATTTCCGGTTTCCGGGCGAGCCTGGTGGTCAACCCGACGCCAGCGGTTGACCGTTCCATGGCCGCGGAACTTTTCGGGCGCCTCCGTGTCCCACAACCATCCGGAAACCCTCCACAGGAGGTTCCCCTGTCATGCCCCTCGCCGTCGACTACCAGGGCGGGATCGAGAACGCCTGGTCGAACGTGGCCACGTTCGTGCCCAAGCTCGCGGCCGCCCTGGTCATCCTGCTCGTCGGCTACCTCGTGGCCAAGGCCGTGGCCAGCATCCTGAACAAGGTGCTGGAGCGGATCGGCTTCGACCGGGTGGTCGAGCGCGGCGGCGTCCGCCAGGTGCTGGCCCGCAGCAAGTACGACCCGTCCGACATCCTGGCCAAGCTGGTCTTCTGGACCATCATGCTGCTGGTCCTGCAGCTGGCCTTCGGGGTGTTCGGCAACAACCCGGTCTCGGACCTGCTGCGCGGCCTGATCGCCTACCTGCCGAACGTGTTCGTGGCCATCCTGATCCTGGTGATCGCGGCCGCGATCGCCCGGGCGGTCACCGACCTGCTCTCCAACCTGCTCTCCTCGGTCCAGGGCGGGCAGGTGCTGGCCAGGGGCGCCGGCATCGCCATCCTGGTGTTCGCCGTCTTCGCCGCCCTCGACCAGCTCCAGATCGCCCCCCGGATCGTCACCGGCCTCTGGTACGCGCTGCTGGCCGCCGTGGTCGGCTCGGTCGTCGTCGCCGTCGGCGGCGGTGGCATCCGCTCCCAGTACTGCTGCATGGTGCGGATGCCA
>DATABK010000553.1:0-10253 GCA_036259695.1 Actinomycetes bacterium
CCAAGACGGCCGTGGAGTATCCTTCCCGCTGGACAGGCGACGAGCGCCAGGGACCTCGGTCTCCCGGCGTTGGGGGGGAGAGGGCACTGGCGACATCGGCGGGCGTCCCGGCCGCCCTTGGGAAGCCGGCTGGGGCCGTGACCGAGCTGACCGACATCTTGGAGGGCCACTGATGGCCGAGCCGCGCGAGCCGTGGGTCCGGTATGCGGGCGCGCGGATGCGGCGCCACGTCGGTTGGCTGCGCAGCCAGGGCCTCGGCCGCCTGGTGGAGGAGGACCAGCTCAATCCCGTCGACCGGCTGGCCACGGCGGCCAGCGGCTGGCGCTGGCGGATGACCAACCGGTCGCGACCGCGGGGCGCCGTCCCGGTCCTGCTCGTCGGGCTGCAGCGGTCGGGGACGAACATGCTGGTCCGGGGCCTGGAGCGGGCCCCGGAGTTCGAGGTCTACAACGAGAACCATCGGAGGGCGTTCACGCGCTTCCGGCTTCGCCCCGACCCGGTCGTCCGGCGGCTCGTCGACCACAGCCGCCACCCTTATGTCCTGCTCAAGCCCCTCTGCGACAGCCACCGGACCCCCGAGCTGCTGGACGGCCTGGGAACCCGCCAGCCCGGGCGAGCGTTGTGGGCCTACCGGTCGGTCGATGGGCGCACCCGCTCGGCGCTGGCCAAGTTCGGCGACGCCAACCTGCGGGCCCTGCGCGAGATCGCCGCCGGCGGCGGGCGGGATCGGTGGGAGGCGCAACAGCTCTCGCCCGAGAGCCTCGACCTGCTCGCCGGCTTCGACTGGACACAGATGAGCGCCGCGTCCGCCGCGGCGCTGTTCTGGGTGCTCAGGAACCGTCTCTACTTCGAGCTGGGCCTGGACCGGCGCCCTGACGTGCTGCTCGTCTCCTACGACGAGGCCCTGCGCGACCCGGAGGCGGAGCTGCGCCGGATCTGCGCGTTCCTCGGGTTCCCCTACCGTCCCCAGCTGGCCGCCCACATCCAGCCGCGGCCACCGGCGACGCCAGGACCGCTCGACATCGACCCGCGGGTCAGGGCCAGCTGCGAGGAGCTGGCAGCCCGCCTCGACGCCGCCCGCCAGCGCCAGCCGGCCCGTCCCAGGGCCAGCTGATGCGGATCCTGCACGTCAACAAGTTCCTGTACCGGCGCGGGGGCGCCGAAGCCTACATGCTCGACCTTGCCGAGCTGCAGTCCGGCAACGGCCACGAGGTGGCCTTCTTCGGCATGCAGCATCCCGAGAACCCGTCGCTGCCGTTCGCGGACGCCTTCCCGTCCTTCGTGGAGCTGGAGCCTCCGCCCAAGCGCATCTCCGGTCGCCTCACGGCGACGGCCCGGATGCTGCACTCCCCCGCCAGCCGGCGCGGCATCGAGGCGGTGGCGCGCGCCTTCCGGCCGGACGTCGCCCACGTGCACAACATCTACCACCAGCTGTCCCCTTCGGTGCTGCGGCCCCTGCGCGAGCTGGGCATCCGCGTCGTCATGACGCTGCACGACTACAAGCTCATCTGCCCGTCGTACCTGCTCCTCGACCACGGCAAGGTCTGCGAGGCCTGCCTGGGCGGCCAGTTCAGGAACGCGGTGACCCGCCGCTGCAAGGACGACTCCCTGCTGGCCAGCGCCGTCCTCGCCACCGAGACGAGCCTGCACCGCAGGACCAACGCCTACGACCCGGTGCAGCTGTTTCTCTGCCCGAGCCGCTTCCTGGCCGGCAAGATCGCCGAGGCCGGCGTCTACCCCGACCGCCTCCGGGTGCTCAGCAACTTCGTCGCCACCAGCTCGGTCACGCCCAAGGCCGGTCCGGGCGGCGAGGTGGTCTACGTCGGGCGCCTGTCGCAGGAGAAGGGCGTGGACGTGCTCATCGAGGCCATGGGCCGCCTGGGACGGCACCGGCTCGACATCGTCGGTGACGGTCCGGAGCGGCGACGGCTGGAAGCGCTCGCCGCCGCCGCGCCAGGTCGGGTCACCTTCCACGGCGCCGTCCCCAAGGCTCGGGTGCTGGATCTGGTCAGAGCGGCGGCGGTCGCCGTCATGCCTTCGCGCTGCCACGAGAACCAACCGATGGCCGTGCTCGAGGCCTTCGCCTGCGGCGTCCCGGTTGTGGCCAGCCACCTGGGCGGCCTGCCGGAGCTGGTGGAGCAGGACCGGTACGGGCAAACGGTGCCTGCCGAGGACCCGGCGGCGCTGGCCGCCGCCCTGGAACGGCTGCTCGCCGACCCCGTAGGTGCCTTCCGCGTCGGGCAGGCGGCCCGGCGCCACGCCGAGCGGCGATTCGCCCCCGAGCGGCACCTGGAGCAGCTGGAGCGGCACTACCGGGGCGACCCGACGCATGCGTCGCAGGTGGGGTAACGTCAGCTCGCCGTGCAGTCCTCACCGAGGGAACCCGTCTTCGTCTTCGTCGTCGGCAATGGCCGGTCCGGCTCGACCCTGGTCCACGAGCTGCTGTGCCGCCATCCGGACGTCGGGTTCGTGTCCAACCTCGAGGACCGCCTGCCGGTCGGGCGGGCCGCCGGGCGGTTCAACAACGCGGTGTACCGGCGGGTCCCGGCGGCCTTGACCCGCAAGGGCCGGCTGCGCTACGCCCCCTCGGAGGCCTACCGGGCGCTGACCCGCGAGGTGTCCATCATGGTGGCCCAGCCCTACCGGGACCTGCTGGCCGCCGACGCCATGCCGTGGGCGGTCGAGCGGTTCCGTTCCTTCTTCGTGGGGCGGGCCCAGGCCCAGGGCAAGCCGGTGTTCGTGCACAAGTTCACCGGCTGGCCGCGGGCCGGGTTCATCCGCGCGGCGCTGCCCGACGCCCGGTTCATCCACGTCGTCCGGGACGGCCGGGCGGTTGTGGCCTCGGACCTCCAGGTGTCCTGGTGGCGGGGGTACCTGGGACCGGAGTTCATGCACCGGCCGCTGGCCCCCGAGTACCGGGCCGAGTGGGAGGCGTCAGGCCGGTCGTTCGCGATCCTGGCCGCCGTCGGGTGGAAATCGGCCATGGACGCCTACGCGGCCGCGCGCGCCTCGACCCCGGAGCGGCGGTGGCTGGACGTCAGGTTCGAGGACGTGCTCGCCGACCCCGGGACGCGGTTCACGGAGATGCTGGAGTTCGCTGGACTCCCGGCGTCGCCGGTGTTCGAGCAGGCCCTGGCCCGGACGAGGTTCGACCCCGACCGTGCCGACGCCTTCCGCCGGGCTCTCGGCCGGGCGACCGTCGCCATGCTGGACGCGTCCCTCGCCCAGCACCTGCGCCAATGGGGCTACTGACCGGCCGCCACGCCTTGGCCGGAGCGCACGGAGGCGCGCGTCCTTGGGCTCTGGGCCAGCAGGCGGCCGACCAGGCGGCGGGCGGCGTAGTCGGTGCCGTAGACGAAGCGCATCATCGGCCCGAGGCTGTAGGCGGAGGCCAGGCCGACGAAGTACAGGCCCGGCGCCGACGCCTCGAAGCTGGGCGACAGCGCCGGCGCCCGCCCGACCCGGTGCAGCCTGGCCCGCAGCCGGGGGCCCAGGAACGCCAGCCGGTCCAGGTCGACCCGGTAGCCGGTACCGGCGATCAGGTGCTCGGTGGTCCAGTCGACCGCCGAGCCGTCCTCGCGCTCCACGCGCAGGCGCAGGCCGTCGCCGACTGGCTCGACCTCGCGGACGGTATGGCCGGTCAGCAGCGTCGCCTGCCGTCCCAGCAGCCGCTCCTTCAGCCACCAGGCGCCCGCCGGACCGAGCACGGTGTGTACCGTGCGCACCCGCGTCCGCTCCGGCAGGCGGTGGAACACCGCCGGGGCGTTGCAGTAGAAGTAGGACCGCCAGCCAGGGCCCAGCCCGGTCATCGGGTAGCGCAGCCGCCGGGCCAGCGGCCGTGGCAACGGGTCCGGGGCGGGGTTCCACTCCAGCCTGGGCTGGCGCACCAGCACCCGCACGTTGGCGCCCTGCTCGAGGGCGAGCGCCGCCGTCTCCAGCGCCGACTGCCCTCCACCGATGACGGTGACGTCACGACCGGCGAACCTGCCAAGGTCGCGATGGTGCGAGGTGTGCGAGACCAGCTCCCGAGGCAGGCGGGCCAGCGGCTCGGGAACGTGGGCGAAGTGGCTGATCCCCACGGCGAGGACGACGCTCCTCGCCCTGAGCGCCTCGCCTGCGGCCGTCCGCAGCTCGTAGCCGTCCGGTACCAGGTCGATCCCCACCACCTGGGTGTCCTCCACCTCGGGCACGAATTGCTGCTGGAACGCCAGGCCGTACCCGTAAAAGGTCTCCAGCGGGACGGGGACGCCGTAGTCCCCGTAGGGCAGCCCGCCCTGGCGGCAGTGCGCCGCAAGCGTGTAGGAGCCGGCCGGGTCCGACAGGCTGGAGGCGGACCCTTCGGACTTGAGGAACATGCCGGCCGGCATGTTGGCCCGCCAGCTCTCCATCGGGGTGCCGAAGATGCGGAAGGCCCGGCCGTGACGGCGGAGATGGGCGGCCACCGACAGGCCGTATGGTCCTGCGCCGACGACGGCGATCTCGACCGGGGAACGACGCGACATCGAGCCTCCAGGGACGTGCGGAGACCAGGCGGTCATGGGAGCGGCCGGCAAACCCTCCCACACCCGGCCACGGCCCGGGAAGGTGCGGCGGTACCAGGTCGATACGCAGAAGACCGTAGCCGTCCAGCCAGCAATCGCCATACCCGTTCCCCGCCCGGATGAGCAAGGATGAGTGGGCGGAAGAAGAGGGGGTGACCATCGACCCGCTTGCACTCGACACGAGCGTCCCGGTCCTCGTGCTGAAGGTGGGGAACTACCCGTTGCATCACGGCAGCCTCGGTGTGGTCCGCAGTCTCGGCCGCCTGGGCGTCCCCGTCTACGGGGTGTACGAGGAGCGGTTCGCGCCGGCCGCCGTCTCCCGTTACCTCAGCGGCAAGTTCGTCTGGCGTCCCAACGGCCAGGATGTGGACCGGTTCTTGAAGGGCATGGCCATGGTGGGCGAGCGCCTGGGCCGGCCGGCGGTCCTGATCCCCACCGACGACCTGGGCGCGATCCTGATCAGCGAGCATGCGCCGACGCTGGCCAGTTGGTTCCGCTTCCCCCAGCCCCCGCCCGGCCTGGCGCACCAGCTGGCCAGCAAGAAGGGGCTGTACGAGCTCTGCGGCAAGCTCGGGGTCCCCTGTCCGCGGATGTCGTTCCCCACTTCCCATCACGACGTCGAGCAGTTCGCCGCGACGGCCACCTTCCCCGTGGTGGTCAAGGCGGCCGAAGCGTGGCTGCTGCCAGCGGAGGCCAGGGTGAAGAGCACCACCATCGCCCATCACCCCGAGGAGCTGCTCGCCCTCTACCGCCGGCTGGAGGACGGGTCGGTCGGTAACCTGCTGCTGCAGGAGTACATCCCCCGGGGGTCCGGGGAGGACTGGTTCTTCCACGGCTACGCCGACGCCCGCTCGGAGTGCCTGGTCAGCTTCACGGGGGTCAAGCTGCGCTCGTATCCACCCTATGCCGGATCGACGACGCTCGGCCGGTGCCAGGACAACCAGGTCCTGCGCGGCCAGGCCGAGGAGCTGCTGCGCACGATCGGCTACCGGGGGATCATGGACCTCGACTACCGCCTGGACCTTCGCGACGGGAAGTACAAGCTGCTCGACTTCAACCCCCGGGTTGGCGCCCAGTTCCGCGTGTTCGAGGACGAGGCCGCCGTGGACGTGGTCCGGGCCCTGCACCTCGACCTGACCGGCCGGCAGGTGCGACGACGGCCACCTGCCCAGGGCCGGGTGTTCGTCGTGGAGCCCAGCGAGCTGGCGTCCAGCCTGGTCTACCGTCGAGCCGGGGACCTGGACCTCCGTTCCTGGCTGGCGTCCCTGCGGGGAACCCACCGGGAAGCGGCCTGGTTCGCCCGCGACGACCTGGCCCCGTTCCTGCTGATGTGTGCCCGGTTCCTGCTCAAGGGCACCCGGCGCGCGCTCCGGCTTGGCCAGCGCCGCCCCCGGAGCGCCCCGGCGCCCCGGTACGTGCCGCGCGGGCGACGGGGGCGGCGACCGTGAAGCTGCTCTACATCGCCGGGTCGGGGAGAAGCGGCACCACGCTGCTGGACCGCATCCTCGGCCAGCTCGACGGGTTCTTCTCCGCGGGTGAGGTGGAGAACCTCTGGGAGCGGGGGATGCTGGCCGACCGTCGGTGCGGGTGCGGGCGCCCGTTCTCCGGCTGCCCGACCTGGACGGGGATCCTGGAGCGGGCCTACGGCGGCCCCGAGGGCATCGACGCCCGGGCGATGGCGGCGCGGACCCGGAAGCTGTCCGGACCGCGGCGGGTGCCGTCCGTCCTGGCCCGCGGTGTCCGTCCCACCGACCCGGCCCTGGCCAGGCATCGGGAGCTGCTGTCGCGCCTGTACCAGGCGCTGCAGCAGGAGACCGGCTGCCGGGTGATCGTCGACTCCTCCAAGTCCCCGCTGTACGCCGAGCAGCTGCGGACCCTGCCCGGGGTCGACCTGTACCTGGTGCACCTGGTCCGCGATCCCCGGGCCACGGCCCATTCCTTCCAGCGCCGCAAGAAGCTGCCCGACTTCGGCGACGAGCGCCTGATGCGACGGCAGCCGCCGCTGGTCAGCGCCCGCCGCTGGGGGTTGTGGCAGACGGTGACCGAGCTGCTGTGGCGCGGCCGGCCCGACCGGTACCTTCGCGTGCGCTACGAGGACTTCGTACGTGAGCCGCGGGCGACCGTGGCGCGGATCGCCGACCTGGTCGGCGAGGGTGCCGCCGAGCTGCCGTTCCCGTCCGATACGACCGTCCGGCTGCGGCCGACCCATTCGGTGTCCGGCAACCCGAACCGGTTCACGACCGGGAGTGTGGAGGTCCGCCCCGACGACGAGTGGACGCACCTGATGCGGAGATCCGATCGTATGCTGGTCACCGCCGTGACCCTGCCCCTGCTCCTGTACTACCGCTACCCGCTCTCGGCCCCCGGCCGGCCCGGGCCGGCGGACGCGGGCAGACCATGACCGCCACCGGCAGCCGCCGGCGACGGTCGACCTTGGCCGCGCTCGGGGTGGTGCTTGCCCTGGTCCTGGCGGCCTGCACCGGTTCCGGCGAGCCCGACCCGGCCCCAACGGCACCGACGGCGGCACCGACGCCCACCTCCCGGGTGCCGGTTCCGAGGGGGACGCTGAAGCCGGTCGGCGCCGGCCTCTACTACACGGCCAGCGCCGAGCCGCAGGCCGGCTTCCAGGCCATCGACCACGCGGTGCTCGGCGGCCCCTGGGCCGACTTCGAGCCTCGGCCGGGGAGCTTCTCGGGACCCGGCTGGGACCGCGTGGAGGCCGCGCTCCGCGACCGGCCCGACCACAGGTTCCGGCTGCGCATCATGGCCGGCCGCGAGGCGCCCGACTGGGCCAAGCGGCTGGGCGGCGGCTGCGTCCAGGTGGAGGCGCCCGCCAGCCGGATCCCCTCGTGCGTCCCCCGTTTCTGGACCGACGCCTTCCTGGACGCCTACGCGCGGCTGATGACCGAGGTGGCCCGCCGCTACGACCGCCAACCCCGGATCCTCGACGTGGTCAACTCGGCCTGCACCACGACCTGGGCGGAGCCGTTCATCCGGACCGGTCGCAACCGCAGGGCCAACCTCGCCCTGTGGGAGGCCGGGCTGAACCAGGCCAGCGACCGCCGCTGCTTCGAGCGCAGCATGGAGATCATGGACCGGGCGTTCCGGTCGACCAGGATCTCCCTGGCCACCCATCAGGTCTGGCAGGTCGTGGTCGGCCCGGAAGGCCATCCGTCGGGGATGCGGCCGTCCTGGCCCGAGGAGCGGGCGCTTCTCAACGGGCTGCGCTCCCGCTATGGCGCCAAGCTGGTGGTGCAGAACAACGGTCTCGGCGGCGACGAGGGCTGCCGCGGCGGCGAGCCGCTGGCCACGGCCGGCTCGATGTGGTGCTGGCTGGCCACCCTGCCCCCGCCGAAGGGCTTCCAGACCGAGGGCAACCGCAAGCTGGAGGCACGCGGCTTTGTCGTGCTCGACGCCGTCCGGCGGGCGATCGACATGGGCGGCTGCTTTGTCGAGCACAACGAGTTCGGGGACGACCCGGCGGCCGCCGCCGAGCTCGACCGGCGGCTCAAGGCCAACTGCCCAGGGGCGTCGTGAGGCCGCAGCCGCCCGCGCCGGACGGCACGGAGACCGAGCGCGAGATCCGCGGCATGGCCCGCGGCGGTGGGCTGAACCTGGTCGGCTCCGCCGGCAAGCACGTCGCCCTGGTGGCGGTGACCTTCCTGCTGGCCCACCAGCTGGGTCGCGCCGACGTCGGCCGCTACGCCCAGGCGATCGCGTTGCTGGCGGTCCTGGAGACGCTGTCGCTGAGCGGGGTCTTCGCCGCCCTCCGGCGGTTCGTGGCCGTGCACGTCGCCGACGGCGACCATGGCGCCCTCCGGGGCACGGTGCGGCTGGGCCTGAGCATGGGCACGTGCGCCTCGGTCGTCCTCGGCGCCGCGCTGTTCCTGACCGCCCCGCTGCTGGCCGAGGAGGTGTTCCGCGATACAGGACTGCTGCTGCCGGTGCGGTTGGTGGCTCTGGCCTTGCCGTTCTCCACCTATACCCAGGCGGCCCTGGCGGCCACCCAGGGCTTCCGGACGATGAAGCCGTCCGCCTTCATCGGCCTGCTCTTCGAGCCCGGCCTGCGGCTCGCCCTCACCGTCCTCCTGCTCCCGCTCGCGGGCCTCGACGGCGCGATGATCGCCCTGGTGGTCGGCCATGTGGCCGCCGCCGCCCTGTCCGCGGTCGCCCTGCGCCGGCTGCTCGGGCCACGCCGCCAGCCACCCACCTACAACCCGCGCGAGCTGCTCGGCTTCTCGATGGTCAACTGGCTGTCCACGCTGGCCTCGACCGGCCTGCTGTGGGTGGACACGCTGCTGCTGGGGGCATTCCTCAGCAGCGCCGACGTCGGCCTGTACAACGTGGCCACCAGGTTGGTCACCATGGCCACCTTCGTCATGCCCGCGGTCAACAACGCCTTCGCGCCCCGCATCGCCGACCTGCACCACCGGGGCCGCAGCCAGAGCCTTGCCCGGGTGTACGCCGTTGCCGCCAGCTGGAACGTCCGCCTGACGGTGCCGATCTTCGGCGTGCTGCTGGCCTTCCCCGCCGAGCTGCTGTCGCTGTTCGGCAGAGGGTTCGCGACTGCGGCCACGGTCACCGTCATCCTGGCGGCGGGCAAGTTCGTCACCGCCGCCACCGGTCCCTGCGGCCTGATGCTGGACATGTCCGGGCGGCCGGCCTGGAGCATGGCCAACAACATCGCCGCGCTGGTGGCCAACGTGCTGCTCAACCTGTGGTGGATCCCGGAGTACGGGATCGTTGGGTCTGCGGCCGCCTGGGCTCTGTCGCTGACGGTGGTCAACCTGGCCCGCATCCTCGAGGTGTGGCGCATCATGGACATGCTGCCGTTCGACCTGGCGTCCCTGAAGGGCGTGGTCGCCGGGGCCGGGGCCACCGCCGTCGGCCTGCTGGTCAACCGATGGCTGGGCCTGCCGCTGGACCTGCTGGTCGGCGTCCCCGCCCTTGGCCTGACCTACCTCGGGCTCATGCTGGCCCTCGGAGTCTCGGCCGAGGACCGGCTGGTGTTCGACATGGTATCCGGGCGGTTCCGTCGGGACGGCGGCGCCCAGGCGAGGTTCCGGCGGGCCCCCCACCGGGTCGGCCGCCCGCCGTCCGATGCTGGAGTCCACGCCCGGGTTCGTGATGCAGATCGGTGAGCGGTTCATCGTGCGTACGAGGCTACG
This sequence comes from Actinomycetes bacterium, assembly GCA_036259695.1. Lineage (GTDB taxonomy): Bacteria > Actinomycetota > CALGFH01 > CALGFH01 > CALGFH01 > CALGFH01. The sequence continues at coordinate 9,710 of DATABK010000553.1, forward strand.
TATCCGTACGTACCGCGATCGATACGTTCTGCCTCTTGGCATGCGCGAACACCGGTGCAGAATATGAGGCTTGTCCAAACCCGGAGTTCATGATCCCAGCGCCGGGTGTCAGAACGCTCGTCCGGCAGAGATGTCCGCTTGCCCGGGCGGAGTAGCCACCCCAGTGGAGGGACAGATGCTCCACAAGAACCGGCCGTCAGTCCTCGGTCTGCTCCTCGTGCTGGCGCTCCTTGCCGCCACCGCGCCCGCCGGAGCCGCCACCGATCGCCCTCCCGATCTGGCGATGGCGCGACTTCGCGGCATTCAGATCCAGAACACCGCGGACGGGCGGCGTCTGCTGCGCTTCAGCGCGATCATCGTCAACGTCGGAGCCGGGGCGTTCGAGCTGACCGCCCAGCGCTCGGATACCAGCACCTCCACCTGGTCAGCGCAGCAGGTGATCTTCAACGACGCGGGCGGCTCCCGTGCCGTCCCTGTCCCTGTGGAATTCATCTACTCAGGCGACGGGCACAATCACTGGCATGTCAAGGATCTCGAGAGCTAC
>DATABK010000554.1:0-11507 GCA_036259695.1 Actinomycetes bacterium
GGGGGCTACACGCCGAACCCGACCTATCAGGAGGTGTGCACCGGTCGCACGGGCCACGCCGAGGTCGTCCTCGTCGTGTTCGACCCGAAGAAGACGTCGTACGAGGCGATGCTCAAGATCTTCTGGGAGAACCACGACCCGACCCAGGGCATGCGCCAGGGCAACGACGTCGGGACCCAGTACCGCTCGGTCGTCTACACCTTCTCGGAGGCCCAGCAGAAGCAGGCCGAGGCGTCACGCGACGCCTACCAGCAGGAGCTGGAGGCGGCCGGGTACGGCCGTATCACCACCGAGATCCGCGAGGCGCCGGCCTTCTACTACGCCGAGGACTACCACCAGCAGTACCTGCACAAGAATCCCTACGGGTACTGCCCGGACCACGGCACCGGGGTCAGCTGCCCGGTGGGGCTGACCTAGCTCAGAAGCTCCCGGCCCATGCGCCGAGCATGGTGGCGGCCCAGCTCGTCCCGGCGAACAGGGCGAACACCAGCATCCCGGTGATGAGGGCGAAGCCGGCGGTCCAGAGGACCTCCTCGCTCGCCTCGTTCAGTCCATGCATCTCGATGCCCCTCCCTTCCTGGGATCGTCCGGGCCGGGTCGGTCAGCCCCCGACCGGCTCGGGCACGGGCTGGGCGGCGGCGATGGCCTTGGCCCGGCGGCGCTGGCGGGACTGGCGGAGGCGCCAGGCGGCCAGGGCGCTGACGACGGCCACGATGGCCAGGTACGTGGCCACCCGCCAGGCCCCGTGGATGCCGAAGGTCGAGGCCAGGGTGCGGGCGTTGGTGAGCAGGATGGCCGCGCCGACGATCACGCCCAGCTTGCGCGGGGGCAGGCGCCGGACCAGCCAGGCGGCCAGCGGGGCGGCGACCAGGCCGCCGGCCAGCAGCAGCAGGACCAGGGTGAGCGGGACCTGGCGCCAGCTGAGCGAGACCAGGAAGCCGAGGCTGGCCCCGAAGGCGACCAGGAACTCGCCGGTGTCGACCGACCCGACGACCTTGCGGGGCTCCATCCGGCCCGACGCGAGCAGGGTCGGGGTCCCGACCGGGCCCCAGCCGCCGCCGCCGACCGCGTCCAGGAAGCCGGCCCCCAGCCCGAGCGGGGCGAGCAGCCCCGAGGGCAGGGGGCGGCCGGCCCGGGGCCGGGGGCCGCGGCGCTTGCCGAGGAACCGGAACAGCACGTACACCCCGAGCACGCTGAGGATGCCGGCCACCCAGGGCCTGGCCGTCTCGCCGCTGACCGAGGACAGCACCACCGCCCCCAGGAAGGCGCCGAGGAATCCGGGGAAGGTCATCCAGCGCACCGTCCGCCAGTCGACGTTGCCGAAGCGCCAGTGGGAGACGCCCGACACCGCGGTCGTGCCCAGCTCGGCCAGGTGGACGGTGGCCGAGGCGGCCGCCGGGGCGGTGCCGACCGCGACCAGCAGGGTGGTCGAGGTCAGGCCGTAGGCCATGCCGAGGGCGCCGTCGATCAGCTGGGCGAGCACCCCGACCATCCCGAACAGCACCAGCTTGCGCATCGTCCCTCCGGCGTTCCCGACGAAGTTGATGTTGTCTACCAGCTTGCTGGAGATTGTAAGCATGGCATGAGGTAGCACCATCATGCGTTGGCAGTAGTCCGCCTACCGCAACAGGAGCGCATCGTGGCCGAGCCGGGGCTCAGCGCAGCTGAGGTGGCCGAGCGGGTGGCCAGGGGCCAGGTCAACGACGTGCCCAGCGCCCCCACCCGGACCATCGGCCAGATCGTCCGGGCCAACCTGCTCACCCGCTTCAACCTGCTGCTGGGGTCGCTGCTGGCCGTCATCCTGGTCGTCGGGCCGCTCCAGGACGCCCTGTTCGGGCTGGTGATCGTGGCCAACACGGCGGTCGGGATCCTCCAGGAGGTCCGGGCCAAGCGGACCCTGGACCGCCTGGAGGTGATCAACGCCCCCCGGGCCCGGGTCGTCCGCGACGGCCAGGTCGTGCTCGACGACGTGCTCGAGGCCGCCGCCGGGGACCAGGTGGTGGTCGACGGCGAGGTGCTGGAGGCGGCCGGGCTGGAGGTCGACGAGTCGCTGCTCACCGGCGAGTCCGAGACGGTGCCCCGCCGGCCCGGCGACCGCCTGCTCTCGGGCAGCTTCGTGGCCGCCGGGAGCGGCCGCTACCGGGCGACCAGGGTCGGCCGGGAGGCCTACGCGGTCCAGCTCACCGAGGAGGCCAGGCGCTTCACCCTGGCCCGCTCCGAGCTGCGGGCCGGGGTCGACCAGATCCTCAAGTACGTCACCTGGGCCCTGGTCCCGACGGCGGCGCTGCTGTTCATCAGCCAGCTCCGCCTCGAGCACGGGATCCGGGCCGGGCTGCGGGGGGCCGTGGCCGGGACCGTGGCCATGGTCCCCGAGGGGCTGGTGCTGCTGACCAGCGTCGCCTTCGCCGTCGGGGTGGTCCGCCTCGGCCGCCGGCAGGTGCTGGTCCGCGAGCTCCCGGCGGTCGAGACCCTGGCCCGGGTGGACGTCATCTGCTTCGACAAGACTGGCACCATCACCGCCGGCGACCTGGCGGTGCAGGAGCTGGAGGCCCAGGACGGGGCGGTGGGGGAGGAGGCGGCGGCCGCCCTCGGCGCCCTGGCCGCCGCCGACCCCAACCCCAACGCCACCCTGCGGGCCATCGGCCGGGCGTTCCCGGCCCCGGACGGCTGGCGGCCCGAGGCGGCGGTGCCGTTCTCCTCGGCCCGCAAGTGGAGCGGGGCCAGCTTCGCCGGCCACGGCGCCTTCCTCCTCGGCGCCCCCGAGGTCCTGCTGGCCGCCGACGGGGCGGGACGGCGCCAAGGCCACGGGACCTTGCTCCGCCGGGCCGAGCAGATCGCCGTCGAGGGGCGGCGGGTCCTGCTGCTGGCCGCCTCGTCCCGGCCCCTGGACGGCGACGCCCCGCCGGCCGCCCTGGAGCCGCGGGCCATGGTGGTGATCGGCGACCAGGTACGCGACGACGCCGCCGACACCGTGGCCTGGTTCGCCGCCGAGGGCGTCCAGGTCAAGGTCGTCTCCGGCGACCACCCCCGGACCGTCGGGGCCATCGCCGGCCAGGTCGGCATCGCCGGCGCCGACCAGCCGGTGGACGCCCGCAGCCTGCCCGAGGATGAGGCCGAGCTGGCCGGCCTGCTGGAGGCCCGCTCGGTCTTCGGCCGGGTCGTGCCCAGGCAGAAGCAGGCCATGGTCAAGGCCCTGGGGGCCCGCGGCCACGTGACCGCCATGACCGGCGACGGGGTCAACGACGTGCTCGCCCTCAAGGACGCCGACCTCGGCATCGCCATGGGCGGCGGCAGCGCCGCCTCCCGGGCCGTGGCCGAGCTGGTCCTGATGGACGGCCGCTTCGCCACCCTCCCGGCGGTGATGGCCGAGGGCCGCCGGGTGATCGCCAACATCGAGCGGGTGGCCAAGGTGTTCGTCACCAAGACGGTCTACGCCACCGTCCTCGCCCTGGCCGTCGGGCTGGCCGGCCTGGCCTTCCCGTTCCTGCCCCGGCACCTCACCCTCATCTCCAGCCTGACCATCGGCATCCCCGGGTTCTTCTTGGCCCTCGAGCCCTGCACCCAGCGCTCGCGGCCCGGCTTCGTCCGCCGCACCCTGACCTTCGCCGTCCCGGCCGGCCTCACCGCAGCTCTTGGCACCCTGGTCGCCTACCAGGTCGCCGACGTGGCCAACGTCCCCCAGGACCAGGCCCGGACCACCGCCACCCTGGCCCTGGCCGGCCTCGGCCTGGTCGTCCTGGCCCTGGCCGCCCGCCCCCTCAACCGGCCGCGCGGCCTGCTCCTGGCGGCCATGGCGGGCGCGTTCGGGGTCGTCCTCGTCGTCCCCTTCCTTCGGGTATTCTTCGCCCTGGACCTGCCGCCGCTCCCGGTCGCCGGGACCGCCCTGGCCCTGGACGTCGCCCTCGGCGGCCTGCTGACCCTGGTCATCCTGCGCCTGCGGGCCTGAGCGCGTCCCCCATCCGCCCGGCACGGGCGTCGGCAGTTCTGGAGACAAAGCGAGCCGACCGGCGCAATTTCCGCGTCATGGCCTGGTCGAACAGCCCAGGTGAGGCTAGCGTTCGCCCATGCAGCGCCGTCTCAGGCCCGTCGCCGTGCCCCCGCCTGTGCCCCCGCCACCCGGAGTCGCCGATCGTCGCCGCTCCCGGCGGCTGTGGGGGCTCGGGGTGGAGGCCCAGGTCCAGCTGAGCACCGCCATGCGCCAGCTGCTGGTCGCCCTCGACCAGGCCGACGCCGACGACCCGGAGGCGCACGAGGCCATCGCCGACGCCCGCCTCCTGCTGGCCAGGGCCATCGGCGACATCCAGGTGGTGCTCGGCGAGCTGGCCGACCTCAACGACCAGCTCCGCGCCCGTTAGAATCCCCGCCGGACTGTCCCTCGTTGCACGGACGTGCTGCATGATGCCTGCGGGCGGGCTGCTGGTGGCCGGGGCGGCCCTGGTCACCGTGGCCATCGTCTTCGTCTGGCGGCGCCGCTCGGCCGCCAGCATCGCCAGCCTGCTGGCCGTGCTCGCCGGGGCGGTCTGGTGGAGCGTCTGCTCGGCCCTTGAGCTGAGCGCCGGCGACCTGGCCGGCCGGGAGACCTGGGGCGACCTCAAGTACGTCGGCGTCGTCCTGCTGCCCCCGGCGTACCTGGCCTTCGTGCTCCAGTGCAGCGGGCAGCGCCGCTGGCCCCGCTGGGCCGGGCCGGCCCTGGCCGTCGAGCCCCTGGCCGTGCTGCTCCTGCTCGCCGTCCCGGCCACCCACGACCTGGTCCGCTACTACCCGGCCGGGGCCACCCTGGCGACCAGCGGGGCGGCCGAGGCCGGCCCCCTGTTCTGGCCCCACCTGCTCTACAACACCGCCCTCATCTGGACCGGGACGGCCCTGCTGGTGGTGACCCTCAGCCGCAAGTCGAGGCTGTACCGGGGCCAGAGCCTGCTGTTGCTGGGGGCCGTCCTTGTGCCGATCCTCCTCAACCTCCTGTTCAACTTGAGGGTCGAGCCGTTCCGGCAGGTCGACCTCACCCCGTTCGCCTTCGTGCTGACCACGGCGGTGCTGGTCTGGGGCGTCGACCAGCTCAGCCTGCTCGACCTGCGGCCGGTGGCCCGCAGCCAGATCTTCCGCACCATCAGTGACCCGGTGCTGGTGCTCGACCCGGACGGGCGGGTGCTGGACGCCAACCCGGCCGCCGGTCGGCTGGCCGGGCGGCCCCTGACCGAGGTCGTCGGCCGGCCGGTCGGCCAGCTCCTGCCGACCTGGAGCGAGACCGTGGCCGCGGCCATGGCCGCCGGCGCCGGGCAGGCGACCCCGGAGGGGTCAGGGGAACCCCGAGGGGGTGCCCCGGTCGATCGGGCGGGGTCCGGGGAACCCCGAGGGGGTGCCCCGGTGAGCAGGGAGGTCACCCGGGACGGCCGCATCTACGACCTGGCCATCTCGGCCCTTCCCGAGCGCCAGCGCCAGGCCGGCGGGCACCTGGTGGTGGCCAGGGACGTCACCGACCGCCGCCAGGTCGAGGAGCGGCTGTGCGCGGCCCTGAACGCCGAGCTGGTGGCGGCCGACCGGCTGGCCGTGGCCCTTGACCGCGAGCGGGCCGCGGCCGAGCACCTGCGCACCCTCGACGAGCTCAAGAGCGGCTTCCTCCAGGCCGTCTCCCACGACCTGCGCACGCCGCTGGCCTCGGTCCTGGGCATCTCCCTGACCCTGCAGCGGGGCCGCGGCCTGCTCGGCCCGGACGACACCGACGACCTGCTGGGCCGCCTGGCCGCCAACGCCCGCCGGCTGGACCGCATCCTCACCGGCCTGCTCGACCTCGACAAGCTGGACCGGGGCATCGTCGAGCTCCGGCGCGAGCCGGTCGACCTGGCCAGCCTGGTCGCCGGGGTGGTCTCCGAGGCCGCCGACGAGCTCGGTACCCACCCGGTCAGCCTGGAGCTGCTGCCCATCCAGGTCCTGGCCGACGCGGCCAAGGTCGAGCGGGTGGTCGAGAACCTGCTCGCCAACGCCGCCCGCCACACCGACCCGGGCACGCCCATCTGGGTGCGGGTCGGCCCGCTGGACCGGGGGGCGCTGCTGTGCGTCGACGACGCCGGCCCCGGCATCCCGGCCGAGCAGCGCGAGTCGATCTTCCGGCCGTTCCAGCGGGGCGGCGCCACCTACGCCCCCGGCTCCGGCGTCGGGCTGGCCCTGGTCGCCCAGATCGCCAGCCTCCACGACGGCCACGCCTGGGTCGAGGACCGGGCCGGCGGCGGGGCGTCGTTCCGGGTTCTGCTGCCGGCCGCCAACGGCGGCGGCTAGCCGGCCGCCGGATCTGGATCAGGACCGTGCGACCGTGCAGGATTGAGGGCAGTGCTTGCCTACCTCTCCCGCCTGGTCGGGGTCGTCCGGACGGTGTCCGGGAACCCGGGGCTCCTCCGGGTCGAGCTGGCGTTCGTCGGCTTCAACATGGCCGAGTGGGCGACCTGGGTGTCGGTCCTGGCCTTCGCCTACGAGGTCGGCGGGGCGGCCGCGACCGGGCTGGTGGCGCTCGTCCAGCTGGTCCCGGCGGCGCTGGTCGCGCCCCTGGCCGCGATCGCCGGCGACCGCTACCGGCGCGAGCGGGTCCTGCTCGGCGGCTACCTGGCCCAGGCCGCCTCGATGTCCGCGACCGCGGCCGCCCTCCTCGCCGAGGCCCGGTCCCGGTCGTCTACGGGCTGGCCGCCCTGACCGCGACCTCGATCACCATCACCCGCCCGGCCCAGAACGCCCTGCTGCCCTCGCTGGCCCGGACCACCGACGAGCTGACCGCGGCCAACGTCGCCTCGAGCTGGACCGAGAGCGTCAGCGTCCTCGCCGGCCCGGCCGTGGCCGCGGTGCTGCTCGGGGTCAGCGGCCCCGGCGCCGTGTTCGCCGTCATGGCCTTCGCCCTGGCCTGCTCGGGCCTGCTCGTCACCGGGGTCCAGACCACCCCCGAGCCCGCGCCGGCGCCGGCCCCGGCCGGGACGGGACGGGGCGGGTGGCTGGGCGGGGTCCTTCGCACAGCCCTTGGCGGGTTCCGGGCCCTGGCCCGTGACCGGCTGCCCCGGCTCTCGGTCGGCCTGCTCACCGTCCAGTACCTGATGGTCGGGGTCCTGGACGTGCTCCTGGTGGTGCTGGCCTTCGAGGTCCTGGACATCGGCAGCGCCGGGGTGGGGCTGCTCAACAGCGCCGTCGGGGCCGGGGCGATCGGTGGGTCCGCCCTGACCGTCCTGCTGGTCGGCCGGCGGCATCCTCTGTGAGGTCGGGGGGCGGCTGCTGCTCCAGCGCAGCGCCCCCAACGAGGTCCTGAGCCGGGTCTTCGGCGTGCTCGAGGGGCTGAGCATGGCCGCCATCGGCCTCGGCTCGGTGATCGTGCCCGCCGCCATCGGCCTGTTCGGGGTGCGGGCCACCCTGGTCGGTGCGGGCGGGTTGATGCTGGCCGGCGCCATCGGGGTCTGGCGGGGCCTGGCCACGGCCGAGGTGGCCGTCCCGGTCCACGCCGCCGAGCTGGCCCTGCTCCGCGAGATCCCGATGTTCGCCCCCCTGCCGGCCGAGGTGGCCGAGCGGGTGGCCGCGGCCATGACCGGCGTCCAGGCCCCGGCGGGCACGGTCGTCATCCGCCAGGGGGACGACGGCGACCGCTTCTACGTCCTGGACGCCGGCCAGGTCGAGGTCCGCCACGACGGCCGCTTCGTGGCCACCATGGGCCCCGGCGGCTACTTCGGCGAGATTGCCCTGCTCCGCGACGTCCCCCGGACGGCCACCGTGGTCGCCACCACCGACGCCCAGCTGTACGCCCTGGAGCGGGTCCCGTTCCTGGAGGCCATCTCCGGCCACCCCCTCAGCGCCGAGCGGGCCGACGCCATCGCCACCGAGCGCCACCATGCCCAGGGCCGGGACGAGGACGGGGCCTAGCGGCGGCCGGTCAGGACCCGCAGCTCGGCCTCCATCTTGGCCGGCTTGAGCAGCAGCGCCCCGGGCAGGCCGCGGGCGAACGACACCGGGTGGTGGATGACCCGGCGCAGCATCCGGCCCGGCTTGGTCAGGATGCGGTGCTCGACGTCGGCGATGTAGGCCCGGCGCAGGCCCGGCAGGTCCTTGGCGATCCGGTGCCCGCAGTTCGAGCAGAGGGTGGACGCGAGCAGCCGGCCCGCGTAGGTCACCTCGTGCAGGTGCTCACCGTGGCAGTGGTGGCAACCCAGCGTGACGATGTGGACGTTGTCCATGCCTCACCTCTCACCGCTTGTACCCGGAGGCGGCCAGCATCAGCTCGGCCATGAAGAGATCGTCGGCGTAGGTCACCTTGAGGTTGCGGGCGTCGCCGGGGACCACGTGCACGGCCACGCCCTCGTAGCGCTCCACGCAGGAGGCGGTGTCGGTCCCGGCGAAGCCGTCGGCGGCGGCGGCCTCGTAGGCGGCCAGGAGCTGGGTGCTCCTGAACGCCTGGGGGGTCTGGACCCGGATCAGGTCGGTGTGGTCGGGCTCGGAGATGCGGCCGGCGGCGTCGACCCCGGCCACGTCCTCCAGCGGCAGGGCCGGGATCGCCCCGCCGGTCCGCATGGCCGTGGCCAGCACCTCCTCGACCACCCGGACCGGGGTGAGGGGGCGGGCGGCGTCGTGGACGAGGACGATGTCGATCTCCCCCCGGCGGATGTCGTCGGCCAGGTGGAGCAGCGCCCGGTACTCGGACTCGTGGCGGGTGTCGCCGCCGGTGACCACGTCGACCGGCACCTCGGGGAACTCGCGGTCGAGGATCTCGGCCACCAGCTCCCGGTCGCTGTCGCGGACCACCAGGACCAGCCGGCCGATGCCCGGGACCTGGCGGAACAGCTCCAGCGACCAGGTGACGATCCGCCGGCCGCCGAGGGGCAGGTAGACCTTGTTGCGGCTGTTGCCGACCCGGGTGCCGGCCCCGGCGGCCAGGACGATGCCGGCGTGCATGCTCATGTCGCCACCACTCCTCCGCTGGCCACCGGGGCCAGCCCGGGCTCGGGCCCGGCCCCGGCGGCGAGCTCGTCGAGCACCTCGAGGAACCAGCGGACGGTAGTGGAGCTGGCGTCCTGGCGCCAGGCCACGCCCAGCTTGGACTGCGGCGCCGGCGGCGCGAACGGGCGGTAGACCACCCCGGGGACGGCCAGGACCCGGGTCAGCGGCTCGGCCTCGAAGGCCACACCGAGGCGGGCCGCGACCGCGCTGCAGGCGCTCTCCAGGGTGGTCGCCTCCAGCACCACCGAGGGGGCGACCCGCGAGCGGCCGAGCACGTCGGAGACCAGGTAGCGGTACAGCAGCGGCTCGACGGCGTGGGGGACCAGCACCAGCTTCTCGCCGGCCAGGCGCTCGACCGGCACCTGGGCCAGCCGGGCCAGCGGGTGGTCCTCGGGCACGGCCAGCACCAGCGGCTCGGCGTGCAGGGTCCGGTACCGCATGAGCTCGCGGTCAAGCACCCCCAGGCGCACGAAGGCCACGTCCAGCTGCTTGACCCCCAGGGCCGCGAGGTGGGCGCCGGTGGGGGCGACCACCGTCTCGATGCTGACGTCGGGGAACCGCTCGGCGAAGCTGCGCAGGGCCAGGGGCGGCAGCTCGAAGATCCCGGTCGCCGGGTAGCCGACCCGCAGGCGGCCGCTGACCGCGGTGCTCGCCTGCTGGGCGGCCCGGGCGGCGGCGTCGGCGGCCTCGATGGTCTGGCGGGCCTTGTCGAGCAGGGCCCGGCCGGCCTCGGTCAGCTCGACCCGCCGGCCCCGGACCAGCAGCCGGACCCCGAGCTCGCGCTCCAGGGCCTGGATCTGGAAGCTGAGCGGCGGCTGGGTGATGCGCAGGCGCTCGGCCGCCCGGCCGAAGTGCAGCTCCTCGGCGACGGCGATGAAGTACCGCAGGTGGCGAAGCTCCATACTCCTAGGTTCCTCCGTCGAGGCGGAGGACCGCGCGCGCCGCCTGCTGGTCACAGATGAGGACGTCGATGATCCGGCCGCGCAGGGCGCCCAGGATGCCAAGGGCCTTCTCCTGCCCGGCGGCGATCCCGGCCACGGTGGGGATCGCCCGGAGGTCGTCGAGGGTGACGGCCAGGACGCGCTGGTTGACCACGCTGTCCACCTCCTGGCCGGACAGGTCGTAGAAGCGGCCGCAGACGTCGCCGACGGCGCCGGTGGCGTCGAAGGAGGCCCGCTCGGCCGGGCTGAGGGCGAGCGCCTCCAGCAGCGCCCCCGAGGAGCCGATGCCGGCGGCGCCGATCCCGACCATGGCCATGTCGGCCCGCTTGGCCGCGTCCAGCGCCCCGGCGATGGCCTGCTCGCGCAGCAGCAGGGTGAGCGCCTCGGCCGACCCGAACAGGGCCGGGGCGTGCAGGTAGCGGTGGCGGGCCCCGATGCGATCGGACAGGTCCCGGACCAGCTCCTGGCCGCTGACGCCCGAGTCGAGGGCCGAGAGCCCGCCCACCAGCTGGACGACCTCGACGTCACGGCGGGCCAGGTCGACGGCGCGGACCATCGCCTGGAGGCTCTGGCCCCAGGAGAGCGCCACCACCTGGCCGTCGCGCAGCGTCTCGTCCAGCCAGCGGGCGGCCAGGCGGCCGACCCCGCCGAGCACCTCGGTGTCGGGGCTGACGGTCAGCACCCGGGCGTCGGCCAGCTGGTAGCGGTCGCACAGGGCGTGCTCGAGCTGGTGGTCGCGCTGGGCCGGGTCGAGGATCCGGATCTCGACGATGCCGAGGTCGCGCGCCTGCCGGACCATGCGGGACACGTTGGAGCGGGTCGTCCCCAGGATGGAGGCGATGTCGTCCTGGGAGCGGTCGTCGAGGAAGTACAGGCGGGCCGCCTTGGCGAGGAGCTCCGGGTCGCGGGGAGCGGGCATGGTCATCACATCCGGGGTAATCACATCTGTGATGGATCGATCACATCTGTTCCAATCCTTTTACAGCGTCCGGGAAGACCTGTCAATGCCGCGGACGCCCGGATGCCGCCGATCCCGTTCATGTATGGATCCCGCCGATTTTTGTATTGGACGGCCTTGGGCCCACCAACCAGCATGAGCGCGACTGGTGGGCCGTGAACACCGCGACGAAGGAGCGGGCATGGGCGTCGGTGCGATCTTCCTTCTCCTCGGGCTCCTCTGGCTGCTCCAGCTGGTCCTCGCCTACCAGCAGGCACAGCGGTTCATGCAGCGAGCGCGGATGCTGCGCCGGCAGGGACGGGTGTCGATCGGCGCCTCCCGCCGCCAGCTCCGGGGACGTGCCTACGTGGTCGTGGCGGTGGGGCCGGACGACCGCGTCGCCGCGGCCGAGGCGCTGCGCGGGGTCACCGTGTTCGCCAACCCCCGGCCGGTGCCGGCCCTGCTCGGCCTGCCCGCGGCCGAGCTGGCGGCCGGCGCCCCGGTGCCTGGCCTGACCCCCAGGGTCCTGGCCGCGGCCCATTCCGCCGCGGGGTCCATCCATCCCCATGTCCGGGAAGGAGTTGGAAGCAGTGGCTGAGCTGTTGCTGTTCCCCGGCGCGCCGCCGGTGGCAGGCATCAACGAGACCCTCGGTCAATGGGCCGAGAACTTC
>DATABK010000555.1:0-6474 GCA_036259695.1 Actinomycetes bacterium
GAGCTGGGCCGCCCGCCGGTGGAAGAAGGCCATGGCCTCGGCGATCTGGTCGTCGGCGACGCCGGCGTGCCGGAGCATGGCCTCGACCCGGTAGGCCTCCTGCTGGTACGGGCTGACCCCGGGCCCGGACAGGCTGATCACGGCGGCCACCGCCGGCGACCGGGAGGCGGCCAGCGGGGCCACCCAGCCGCCCTGGCTGCCGCCGAGGAGGGCGACCCGGGCCGGGTCGACGCCGTCCTGGGCGGCCAGGCAGGCCACCGCGGCCAGCGCCTCGCCGGCCCGGTCCTGGAGGCTCTGGTCACGCCAGTCGCCGCCGGAGCCGCCACAGCCCGGCTTGTCCCAGGCCAGGCTGGCGAACCCGGCCCCGGCCAGGACCTCGGCCTCGTCGTCCCAGCCGTCCCGCTCGGCCGGCCCGGAGCCGTCGACGAACGCCACCGCCGGGAACGGGCCCGCCTGGCTACCTTCCGGCCGCCGGAAGCTCCCCGTCAGCTGGATCCCCTGGTTCTCGAACTTCACGTCCATGCCCACTAAACTAAACCGTACGTACGGTTTAGTAAAGGAGCGAGATGCCACGGGTCAGCCAGGACTACCTCGAGGCCCAGCGGGCCGACATTCTCGAGGGGGCGCGACGCTGCTTCGCCGCCCACGGCTACGAGGAGGCGACCGTCGTCCGCCTGGAGGAGGCCACCGGCCGCTCCCGAGGGGCGATCTTCCACCACTTCCCGACCAAGCTCGACCTGTTCCTGGCCGTCCTGGAACACGACGCCGAGCGCGAGGCCGCCCGCTGGGAGACCGGCTCGGTCGCCGACGTCCTCACCGGCCTGGCCGCCGAAGACCCCGACTGGGCGACCGTGGTCGTCGAGCAGAGCCGCCGCCGCCGCACCGACCCCAGCTTCCGCGAGCGCTGGAGCCGGCGCACCGACCTCGTCCGCGACGCCCTGAGGACCCTGGTCACCCGCGAACGAACCGCCGCCCGGATCGCGCCGGACATCTCCCCAGAGGTGGCCGCCCGCTTCATCAGCGTGGTCGGCGACGGCCTCCTCCTCCAACGAGCCATCCTCGGCGAGGTCCCCCACGCCCAGGAGGTCATCACCCTGGCCACCAGGGCCCTCCGAGGCGATGCCGATGTCACACCCAGTTGTTAGCCTGTCACCGGTAATCAGTATATGGTGGTGTTCTATTCAGGAGGGCTCGGTGCATCCACTTCTGCTCGAGGAACTGGCCGCCGCGCGGGTCGAGGAGCTTCGCCGGGAGGCGGCACGGGGGCGGGCCGCGCTCCCGGTCGTGCGGCCGTCGCCGGTCGCGCTGGCGGCACGGCGCTGGCGGCAGGCGTTCGGATACCTGCTCGTCGGGATCGGCCTGCGGCTGGCCACCGCGGGCGAGCGACAGGGCCACGCCGGCCGGAGTGCCGGGTGAGGCGCCCCATCGGCTTCCAGGCCAAGCAGCCCGGCCGGAGGACCTACCTCGACGGGGTGCGGGCGGCCGCCCCGATCGGGGTCGCGGCCCTGGCCTTCGGGGTGTCGTTCGGGGTCCTGGCCCGCGCGGCCGGCATGGGCCGGGTCGCCCCGGTGGTGATGTCGGTGACCACCTTCGCCGGGTCGGCCCAGTTCGCCGTGGCCTCGATCCTCGGCGCCGGCGGTGGCCTGGTCACCGCCATCGTCGCCGCCGTCCTGCTCAACCTCCGCTACGGCCCCATCGGCCTGTCCGCGGCCACGACCTTCGAGGGCCCGTGGTGGCGGCGGGCGCTCACCGCCCAGCTGATCGTCGACGAGTCCTGGGCCATCGCCCAGCGCGACGACGGCCGCCTGGACCGGCATCTCCTCATCGGGGCCGGCCTGCTCCTGCTGGTCGGCTGGACCACCGGCACCGTCATCGGCACCTTGGCCGGCGACCTGGTCGCCGACCCCGAGTCCCTCGGCCTCGACGCCGCCTTCCCGGCCCTGTTCCTGGCCCTGCTCTGGTCCCAGGTCCGCGAGCGCTCGCGGCTCCTGGCCGCCCTCGCCGGCGCGGCCATCGCCCTGGCCCTCATGCCCTTCACCGGCCCCGGGATCCCGATCGTGGCCGCCAGCCTTGCCTGCCTGATCGGAGCGAGGAAGCAGGCATGAGCGCCATCTGGATCAGCGTGATCGTGGTCGGCCTGGCCACCATGGCCATCAAGGCCGCCGGCCCCCTCCTGCTCGCCCGCCGCACCCCACCACCCCGCGCCCAGGCGGCCCTCGAGCACCTCGCCCCCGCCCTGCTGGCCGCCCTGGTCGTCACTCAGGCCCTGGGCGGCGACAACGGCGGCTTCACGATCGACGCCCGCCTCGCCGGCCTCGCCGCCGGCGCCACCGCCCTCCTCCTCCGAGCCCCCCTCCTGGTCGTCATCACCGCCGCCGCCGTCACCGCCGCCCTGGTCCGCCTGGTCGCCTGACCGCGACCCCGCTTGCGGGGCGACCTTCCCGCTGGCAGCCTCCGTGGGCGGGACGCGAGGAGGCGGGATGGCGGTAGAGGGGCGGCGGGCCGGGGCGGCCGAGGGGAGCGCGTTCGATCTGGCCACGGCGGTGCGGGGTGGTCCGGAGCGGTGGCTGGGGGAGGTCGACCCGGGGTGGGCGGTTGCCGGGCGGCCGAACGGGGGGTATCTGCTGGCGATGGTGACGCGGGCCGCCCTGGAGGTGGTGGGGCAGCCGGACCCGCTGGCGGTCAGTGCGCACTTCCTGTCTCCGTCCGAGCCGGGGGCGGCCGAGGTGGAGGTGCGGCGGCTGCGGGCTGGCCGGAGCCTGTCGACGGCCCGGGCGAGCCTGGCCCAGGGAGGCGAGGCGCGGCTGGAGGCGCTGGTCACTGCCGGACGGATCGATCCTGAGGCGGCGCCCGGGTGGCGGCGGGCGACCGGGCCGGCTGGGCTGCCTCCGGTGGAGGCGTGTGTGCCGGCCCAGCCGGAGCTGCCCGGCGGGATGCGGGCCAACCTGCTCGACCACGTCGAGCTGCGGATGGACCCGGCGACCATCGGCTGGTTCGCCGGGCGGCCGAGTGGGCGGCTGGAGGTGCGTGGCTGGGTGCGGTTCTCGGACGGTCGCGACCCCGACCCGTTGGCCCTGCTGCAGGTGGTGGACGCGCTGCCTCCGTCCAGCTTCGACCTCGGCCTGCCCACCTGGGCCCCGACCGTCGCGCTCAGCGTCTACCTGCGCGGCCGCCCGGCCCCGGGCTGGCTGGCCTGCGTTCTGCGCGGCCAGCTCTGGCAGGGCGGCTGGTTCGACGAGGACGCCGAGGTCTGGGACTCGGCCGGCCGGCTGGTCGCCCAGGCCCGCCAGTTCGCCGGCGCCCGGCCCGCCCCGGCCGGCGACGCCTGGCCCTCCCCGGACGCCCACGCCCGCCCCGACCCGGCCACCGGCGCCTAGTTCTGGAGGTTCTCGAAGATCCCGGCGGCTCCCTGGCCGCCGCCGACGCACATGGTGACCATGCCGTAGCGGGCCTTGCGGCGGGCCAGCTCGGCCAGGAGCTGGACGGTCAGCTTGGTGCCGGTGGCCCCCATGGGATGGCCGAGGGCGATGGCCCCGCCGTTGACGTTGACCTTGTCGAGGTCCAGGTCCAGCTCGCGGATGACGGCCAGGGTCTGGGAGGCGAACGCCTCGTTGAGCTCGATCAGGTCGATGTCGTCCAGGCGCAGGCCGGTCAGCTCCAGGACCTTGGGGATGGCCACGGTGGGGCCGATGCCCATGACCTCGGGCGCGACCCCGCCGACGGCGTAGCCCACGAACCGGCCCAGCGGCTGAAGGCCCAGGCGCTCGGCCCGCTCCCGCTCCATGACCACGACCGCGGCCGCGCCGTCGCTGCGCTGGGAGGAGTTGCCGGCGGTGACGGTGCCGCCCTGCTTGAACACCGGCTTGAGCTTGGCCAGGGCCTCGGCCGAGGTGTCGCGGCGCGGCCCCTCGTCGCGCTCGAAGGTGCCCTCGCTGGAGGCCGGCCGGCCGTCGTCGCCGACCCAGTCGACCCGCACCGGCAGGGGGACGATCTCGGGGTCGAACCGGCCCGAGTCGACCGCCTCGGCCGCCCGCTGGTGGGAGCGGAGGGCGAAGGCGTCCTGGTCCTCGCGGCTGACGCCCCAGCGCTCGGCCACCCGCTCGCCGGTCAGGCCCATGGCCATGTAGTACTCGGGGTGGCCGCGGACGACCTCGGGGTTGGGGGAGAAGGTCGGGGTCGGCGTCGGGGTCGAGGACATGTGCTCGGTCCCGCCGGCCACGATGGTGGTGGCGAACCCGGCCATGATCCGCTCGGCCGCGCTGGCGATCGTCTGCAGGCCCGACGAGCAGAAGCGGTTCACGGTCTGGGCGGGCACGGCGTCGGGCAGGCCGCCCCGCTGGGCGGCGATCCGGGCCACGTTCAGCCCCTGGGTGCCCTCGGTGATGGCGCAGCCGAGCAGGACGTCCTCGACCTCGGCGGCCTCCAGGCCCTCGGCCCGGCGCAGGGCCTCGGCGATGGCCGCCCCGGCCATGTCGTCGGGCCGGCTGGCCCGCAGGGTCCCCCGGGGCGCCCGGCCGACCGCGGTCCGGGCCCCGCTGACGATGACAGCTTCCTTCATGCTTTCGATCCCTTCAGTTCCGGACGACCTTGCGGGTCATCAGAAAGCCCTGGATCCGCTCCATGGTCTTGGGCTCGCGGAGCAGGGCCAGGAACGCCTCGCGCTCCAGGTCGAGGATGTGCTGCTCGGTCACCCACTGGCCGAGCGACAGCTCGCCGCCGCACAGGACCCGGGCCAGCTGGCGGGCGACCACGCCGTCGTGCTCGCTGGCCTGGCCGGCCCACTGGAGGGTCTGGACACCCAGTTCCAGGGCGGCCAGGACGGTCCGCCCGGCGGCGTAGACGGACGCCTCCCGGGCCGGGGGCCGGTAGGCGTCGGCCAGGTCGAGGACCTCCTGCTTGGCCGCGGCCAGCTGGTGCTCGGCGTTGAGCACGATCACGTCGTGCTCCTCCAGGAACCCCAGCTCCTGGGCCTCGACCGCCGAGGTGGCGACCTTGGCCAGGCCGATGGTCTCGAACACCCGCTGCACCAGCGGCAGCGGCGGGGTGTCGGGAGCGGCCCGCACGGCCGGGGCCACGACCCGGCGCAGCAGCTCCTTGCAGCCGCCCCCGGCCGGGACGATCCCGACCCCGACCTCGACGAGCCCGATGTAGGTCTCGAGGGCGGCCACCACCCGGTCGGCGTGGAGCACGATCTCGGCCCCGCCGCCGAGCGTCTGGCCGTGGGGGGCGGCGACCACCGGCCGGGGCGCGAACCGGAAGCCCATGAGCACGTCCTGGAGGCCCTGCACGGCCCGACCCACCTGGTCGTACAGGCCCTGGTAGGCGGCCATGCCGACCTCGCCCAGGTTGGCCCCGACGCAGAAGTTGCGGGCCTGGTTGGCGATCACCATCCCGGCCCAGCGGCCGCTCTCCAGCTCCTGGAGGGCCCGGGCCCCGAGCTCGACAACGGCGGCGTCGATGGCGCTGGCCGGGGCGTGGAGCTCGAAGCAGAGCACCCCGTCGCCCAGGTCGACCAGGCTGGCCGAGCCGTTGCTGGCCACCTCGGCCCCTTCGGCCTTGAGCCGGTCCAGGTCGATGACCTCGGGGTCGGCCGGGACCGGCGCATACTCGCGGGTCAGCGGGCTGTAGACCTGCCCGTCGCGGTAGAAGGCCTGGTGGCCGGCGGCCAGCATCTCCCGCACCCAGGCCGGCACCTCGATGCCAAGGGCCTCCATGCGGGCCACCCCGTCGGCCACCCCGATGGCGTCCCAGGCCCGGAACGGCCCCAGCTCGTAGCCGAAGCCCCACTCGACGGCATGGTCCACCTCGACCAGCGAGTCGGCGAGCTCCGGCACCCGGCGGGCGGCGTAGGCCAGCGACGGCAGCAGGGTGTCGCGCACGTAGCGGGCCCCTCGGTCCTGGTCGGCCTTGTCCAGCAGGAAGCGCAGTCGCGCCCCCAAATCCTCATGGTCACGGGCGGCGGCGACGATCGGCAGGTCCGGCTTGGCCGCCGGCCGGTACTCCAGGGTGTCCAGGTCGAGCACGTCGAACACGGTCTCGCCGTCGCGCCTGCCCCGCTGGTAGAAGCCGCCCCCGGTCTTGTTCCCGAGCCGGCGCGCCTCCAGCATCCGCTTGAGCGGCTCGGGGGCTGGCAGGACGTCGCGGCTCTCGTCGGTGGGGGCCAGCTCGTGCAGGTTGCCGGCCACGGCCACCATCACGTCCAGGCCGACCTGGTCGAACAGCCGGAAGGTGGCCGTCTTGGGCCGGCCCACCAACGGCCCGGTGAGGGCGTCGACCTCCTCGATCGAGTAGCCGTTGTCGAGGGCGTAGCGGACGTCGTGCATGCCGGCGAAGCTGCCAAGGCGGTTGGCGATGAAGTTGGGGGTGTCCTTGGCGACCACCGCGCCCTTGCCAAGGACCCGCTCCACGAACGCCCGCATCCCCTCCAGCACCTCGGGGTCGGTGTCGGCGGTCGGGATCAGCTCGACCAGCTTG
>DATABK010000556.1:0-15012 GCA_036259695.1 Actinomycetes bacterium
GGATGCGGCGCCAGGCCCACCTGCTCAAGGGCGAGCTCCAGCACAGCGTCGACCAGGCCATCGCCGGCCGTGACGACGTCCGCCTCGCCGTCATGACGGTGTCCTTCCTGGCCGTGGCCCGGGAGGCCCTGGAGGCCGCCCTGTTCCTGATCGCGGCGGCCTGGCCGCCGCCTCGGTCCTGGGCGCCCTGGTCGTCCTCGGGGGCCGGCGCCTGCCCATGCGCCAGTTCTTCACCGTCACCGGGCTGATCCTGATCGTGTTCGCGGCCGGCCTGGTGTCGCGGACCGTCCTCTGGCTCCAGGCCGCCGGCGAGCTCGGCACCGTCTGGAACAACGTCTACGACCTGACCGCCTACCGGTGGCTGACCGTCAGCACCGAGTCCGGCCGGTTCCTCGGGGCCATGTTTGGCTGGGACCCCCGACCCTCGATCGAGCAGGTCGTGACCTACCTGCTCTTCCTGGTCACCGTGGGCTGGCTGTTCCTCCGGGCCCCGCGCCCCGGTCAGGGCGTGATGCCGAAGCTTGCCAGGAAGGCCAGGTCGTCCTCCTGATCGATCCGGTAGGCGCCGCTGGTGCCGGAGCAGGTGGAGCTGGTCCCGAACGACACCACCGCCACCAGGGTGCTGGTCCCGGAGACGAAGATCGGCCCGCCCGAGTCGCCGAAGCAGGTGCCGCCGGTGTTGGCGTTGCTGGAGAACTTGGCCGCCGTGCCCTTGCCGGCCCCCAGGACCCCGTTGAGGTTGACCAGCCGCAGCTCGGCCCGCCGCCGCGTGTCCCCGCCGAAGGAGAACTTCGGGCCGGAGGCCTCGAGGCCGTAGCCCACCGCGGTGTACAGCTGCTGCTTGTTCTCGGCGTAGAGCTCGTCGAGCAGGCCCTCCGTCGGCAGCTGCCCGTACTCGGGCAGGATCACCGGCTCGCTGAGCCGCAGCACGCCCAGGTCGTGCTCGAAGAAGGCGTTGTCGTCGTACTCGGGGTGGGGGAAGGCGGTGGCCCGGATCCACTCGTCGGAGGCGTTCAGCGCCGTCGACCACGCCTGGTAGCGGCCTTCGTTGTCGTCGGGGACGAACTCCGAGCTCGGCGGCAGGATGCTGTAGTCCGGCTCCTCGGCGAAGCTGATCCAGACGTCGTTGCCACCCGAGCCATCCTCGGTCGGCGCACCGTTCAGGCCGGTCCCGAACGTGCAGTGCCCGGCCGTGACCACGATCGTCGGGCTGACCAGCGTGCCCGAGCAGTTGAACCAGCCTCCGGGGTCGTCGAACCGCGGGTCGATCGCGGTCGGGTCGTAGAACAGCAGCTGCCCCACATACGGGTGCGCCCCGGCGTCAGGCACCCCACCCTTGATCGCCTGCGCCGGCACGGCCACCGCCAGCATGGCCAGCACCGCTCCCAGCACCAACAGCACTCTCGCCCGCATCCGGCCCCCTAGCTCGCGATGGACCCTCCACCGGATGGAACGCCGCCTACGGCCGGTTCGTTACGAAGCTACCGACAACCCCCGGAATGTCCGGCGGAGATCGCCGACCCACCGGTCGGGGAGCTCCCAGGGGATGAAGTGGCCGCCGCGGTCGTGGGCGGTGACGTTGACCAGGTTGTACCAGCCGGCCCGGTCGCTGTTGCGGAAGTGCTCGAGCCGCCGGTCGGTGCTGACCCCGGGCGGGTTCTCGTAGCCGACGAGGGTGATCCCGGTCGGGGCCCGGCGTGGGTGCACAGGTCGTCCTTGGAGAACACGGTCTCGACGTCGCCTTCTGGCCGGAGCCGATGTGGGGGTCGATGACCTTGGACCAGTGCCAGAACGTCCAGGGCCAGCCGTGGGTGAGGATCAGCGGGGTCGGGTCCGGGCCGACCCCGGGCCGGCGCAGGAAGTGGACCGGCACGCCGTCGACCTGGACACGGTAGTGCTCGTAGGCGTTGATCGCGGCCTCGGCCCGGCCCCGGGCGATGGGGTGGGCTGGTGGGTCATCGTCGTCTCCTACCGCTGGCGTACGATGCTCTGCCGGAACGCTGGCGCCGCGTTGCAAGCGACAGGGGACCCGACTATCCTACAACCAAATGGTTGTACGTGAGCTGCCCGACGAGGCCGTGGACCACCTGTTCCGCGCCCTGGCCGATCCCACCCGCCGTGACATCCTGCGACGCTGCGTCGCGGGCGAGCCGTCGGTGTCGCGGCTGGCCGAGGCCTACCCGATGAGCTTCGCCGCCGTGCAGAAGCACGTCGCCGTGCTGGAGCAGGCCGGCCTGGTCACCAAGCAGCGCCGCGGGCGCGAGCAGCTCGTGCGCACCGACCTCGACGCCGTCGGCCGGGCCCGGCAGGCCCTCGACCAGCTGGAGACGGCCTGGCGGGGGCGGGTGGACCGGATGGCCGACCTGCTCGCCCAGGCCCCCGACCCGACAGTGGACGACCAAACCGGAGGACGAGACAGATGACCGTCACCAACGTCGTCAAGGACTTCGACCGCCTGACCCTCACCCTGGTCGCCGACTTCGACGCCCCGGTCGAGCGGGTCTGGCAGCTGTGGGCCGACCCGCGGCAGCTGGAGCGCTGGTGGGGGCCGCCGACCTTCCCGGCGACGGTGGAGGAGCACGACCTGACCCCCGGCGGTGCCGTCACCTACCTCCTGACCGGCCCCGGGGGCGACCAGCACCGGGGCTGGTGGCGGATCACGTCGGTCAACCCGCCGAAGTCGCTGGAGTTCACCGACGGGTTCGCCAACCAGGACGGGACGCCGAACGCCGACCTGCCCACCACCACGGTGCAGATGCAGCTCACCGAGCGCGACGGCGGCACCCGGATGGAGCTACGCTCGGCCTTCGACACCCGGGAGCAGATGGACCAGGTGCTGCGGATGGGCGCGGCCGAGGGTCTGGCCCAGGCGGTCGGCCAGATGGACGCCCTGCTCGCCGGTTGACGAGAAAGGACACCGCGATGCGACAGCTGATCGTGCAGAGCTTCGTGACCCTGGACGGCGTCATGCAGGCCCCGGGCGGGCCCGGTGAGGACGACGACGGCGGCTTCGCCCACGGCGGCTGGTCGGTGAACTACTGGGACGACCAGATGGGCGAGGTCATGGGCGAGGCCACCAGCAGGCCGTTCGCCATGGTCCTGGGACGCCGGACCTACGACATCATGGCCGCCCACTGGCCCCATGCCTCCGAGGAGGAGGGCGGCAAGGTCTTCAACGACGCCACCAAGTACGTCGCCTCCCGGAGCCGCCCCAACCTGGAGGAGTGGAGCAACTCGGTCCTGATCGAGGGCGACGCCGCCGACGGCCTCGCCGCCCTCAAGCAGGAGGACGGCCCGGAGCTCCAGGTGCACGGCAGCGCCAACCTGATCCAGACCCTGCTGCGCCACAACCTGGTCGACCAGTTCCGCCTGTGGATCTTCCCGGTGGTCGTCGGGCCGGGCAAGCGCCTGTTCGGCGACGGCGCCAACCCGGCCGGGCTGCGCCTGATCGACAGCAAGGTCTCCAGCACCGGCGTGGTCATGGGAACCTGGGAGCCGGCCGGCGAGCTCGCCACCGGAACCTTCGCCCGGGAGTGACCGCCACCCTGGCCCGACGCTGACCTCAGCTCGCTGGAACCGCGGCGTGCCTCGCCTGGGCGGCGGGGCTGCGGCGGTTCCAGGTGGGAAGCGCCCGGGCGAGCGAGGCCGGTCCAAGGACCCGGATCCGTTCGGCCCGGAGGGCGTCGGTCCATTCGATCCGGCCGAGGTGCCACTCGGCGAGCGCGGCCGGCTCGGCCTGGACGAAGAGCTCCACCTCGAAGCCCGGGTCCTTGTGGCACACCTCCGACCGCTCCCCGTCGAAGATGATCCAGAGTTCGGCGCCTTTCCTGGGCAGACCGGGGAACTGGAACCGCACGACCACTCGACGTTCGGGCAGGCGCTCCATGGCGAGGTACCAGTTGACCCACGAGTGCAGCACGACGCCTGGGTCCAGGTGCTCGGGGGCCAGCTCCATCCA
Source organism: Actinomycetes bacterium (assembly GCA_036259695.1). Classification (GTDB taxonomy): domain Bacteria; phylum Actinomycetota; class CALGFH01; order CALGFH01; family CALGFH01; genus CALGFH01. Next base: position 3,959 of record DATABK010000556.1, read on the forward strand.
GCGCTCCCCCCAGGTTCCGAGCGCCTGCATGACGGCCGCCAGATCCTTCCCGGCCTCGGTCAGGTGGTAGCGGGAGCCTCGTCCGCTGGGATTGGGTGTCGTCTGGACGACACCGGCCCGCTCCAGCTCGCGCAGCCTGGTCGTGAGCAGCGTCCTGGAGAGACCGGAGGCTCCGGCGGCGATCTCCGAGAAGCTGGTCGAGCCGAGCATGGTCACGAGCGACAACGCCCAGGTCGGATCCGAGACCGACGCTCGTATCGAGCGCTACCGGCGCGCCGAGCGAGCCTTCTGGGACCGCTACGACCTGGCCCCGGCGGAACGGTTCGTCGAGGTGGAGGCCCCGCCGGCACGGCTGCGGGTGCAGGAGCTCGGGTCGGGCGAGCCGGTCCTGTTCGTAGCGCCTGGCCCTGCTGGGCGCCGGGCCGCTGACCTCCGAGATCGGGGTACCGCCGTTCATCCGGCTGCTGCGTTCACCACTGGGCCGGATCATCACCCGCATACCTGAGAACCGGCGGATGCTGGGCAGGCAGCTGGCCGCGCTGGGACACGCCACCGGTCACGACGCCGGCCAGATCCCGGAGGCCTTCGTCGCCTGGCACGTCGCCATGTCGCGGGAGACTGCCTGGGCACGACACGAGCGCGACATGGTCAAGACCATCGTCGGTCGCGGCCGCTACACGCCGGGCCTGGTCCTCGAGGACGCCGAGATCGCCGGCATCGAGCAACCCACGCTGATGGTCTACGGCAGCGCCGATCCCATCGGGTCGGTCGGCATCTGGCGACGGTTCGCCGGCCGCATGCCGCGGGGCGAGCTGGAGGTGGTGGACGAAGGAGGGCACCTGGTCTGGTACAACGACCCCGGCCGGATCGGCGCTCGCGTCGCGCAGTTCCTCTCCACGTGAGGCGGGCCCCCGGTGGTCATGTGGGCCCATCAACCGTCCGGGCTCGCCCTGCGACGGGGTCGATCAGCGTGTCGGGCTGTCGGCTAGGGCGATCTGGTTGCGGCCAGCCGCCTTGGCCCGATAGAGCGCGGCATCGGCCCGCTTCAGCAGCTCCTCGGCCGTGGGCGCCTCGTCAGGGTCAAAGGCGGCGATCCCGGCGCTCAACGTCAGCGTGCCACCGGGACCTGCGGCTGGCTGGGGGATGGCCAGGCGCTGCACCGCGCTTCGCACCCGCTCCACCGCTACCAGCGTGGTGTCCGGGGTCTGTTCCGGCAGCACCAGCACAAACTCCTCCCCGCCGTAGCGGTAGACGCTGTCACCCCCGCGCAGCTCCTGGGCAATCGTGGCGGCCACCGTACGTAACGCCTGGTCGCCGGCTTGGTGGCCGTGGGTGTCGTTGTAGGCCTTGAAGCGGTCGATGTCGCACATGGCCACGGCAAAGCGGCGGCCATAGCGCTGGCTGCGGGAGTGGAGGACCTCCAGGTCCTCTTGGAGCGATCGCCGGTTTCCCAGCCCGGTCAGCGCATCGTGGCGAGCCAGGTGGGCCAGCTCGGCGCGGTGACGGTCGAGCTCGGCGTGCAGGTCGGTCACCCGCTGGGCCGCAATCAGCCTGGCCTCCAGGTCGAACAGTTGAACGGGCTTGATGAGGTAGTCGTCGGCGCCGGCGTCCATGCCCCGCACCACGTCATGGCGCTCGCCCAGGACCGTGACCAGGATGATGTAGGTGTAGCCGGCCTGGGTGTCGGCTCGGACCCGACGGCACAACTCCAGCCCGTCGACCTCCGGCATCAGCAGATCGGTGATCAGCACATCAGGCCTGTGCTGGTTGAAACACTGCCAGGCCGCCTGACCGTTCTCGGCCGCGGTCCATTCGTGCCCCAACTGTTCCACGGCGGCCTGCAACACATGCCGGGACAGCGGCTCGTCGTCCACCACCAGGATCCTCATCTCATCGCCTCGGCACGGCCACATCCAGGGCGCCGGTCACCCGGGCGAACTCCTGCTCCAAGCAGCAAAGCAACTCGCGAGCAGGCGCCAATCCGCCACTACTGGCGAGCGCCTCAAGCTCCTCACACAGGCTGACCATGCCAGGGCTGCCAAGGGTTGCGGCGGCGCCCTTGAGGCGATGCGCGACATGGTAGATGGCGGTCGCATCCCCGCGTTGGACGGCGGCGCCAAGGCTGACCAGGTCGGCGGGCGCTCTGGTCAAAAAGCAGTCGACCAGCATGCAAAGAAATCCGGCTCCGTTCCCGGCCGGGTCGAGTTGCTCCAACTCGGCCAGGCGGTCGGGGTCGAGCACGTCCCGAGCCGACTCCGCCCAATGCGCTGATCCAGCGACCGTTCGGGCGGTCACCTCCCCTCCGAGCCAGCGCGACAGCACCACCTCGACGTCGGCGACCAGCACGGGTTTGGCGATGTAGTCGTCCATCCCGGCAGCCAGGCACCGCTCCCGGTCATGCTGAAGGGCGGCCGCGGTCATGGCGATGATCGGGGTGTGCCTGTCGGTGCCCTCCCGCCGGCGGATCTCGGCTGTGGCCTGATAGCCGTCCATAACCGGCAGCTGGCAGTCCATCAGCACGGCCCCGTAGGCTGCACGCGCCACCGCCTCCACCGCCTCCCGACCATTGCCAGCCACCTCGGCGCCATAGCCAAGCTTGGCCAGGATGGCCACGGCCAACGCCTGGTTGACCTGGTTGTCCTCGACCACAAGGACTGGATGCCGCCGGTCTTCAAGCATCAGCCGGTTCGTTTCGTGGCGATCCGCCACGAGCACCGCCCCAGGACGTGGCCGTGGTCGGGCAGATGGCACGCAAGCTTCCTTGGGTGACCAGGCGGTCTTGCTCCACAGCCATGGGCAGCCTCCTTGTGGGTTCGGGCACATGCCCACGCCTCTCTTCATGGTCGGTTTCCGCTTGCAAGCCCTTGACCGCGAAGGCACTGACGCGTTCACCCGTCGCAAGATTGCTCGCCGTCGGCTGGCAGCTCTGCCGATGTCGATGTGCGCATCGTCTCGGGCCGGGCACCGCGACGGCGACCAGATGACCTCGGGTACCGGGCTGGTTCGGCCCGGCATGCGGCGCCGGATTACGGCCGCTGTGGCCCATCGGGAATCCGGGTGCCGCCCGGGGTGGGTTCAGGTTCGGGTCGGCGTGGCCGATGGCAGCCAGAGACCTGGAACCCCACGGAGCATGACGATACGACGGCTGCCGGACCGCTGCGACGAGGACGGGCTAACCATCGTCGAGGTGATGGTTGCTTCGGCGCTGCTCCTGATTGTCGCCACCTCGGTGTTCACCGCCCTGGACAGCGGCTTGCGGCTGCAGGCGGCCGCCAGGCAGCGGGCCACCGCCACCGCCTGGGCCGACCATCTGATGGAACTGGCCCGCAACCAGAACTACGACGCCATCGGCCTGTCCAGCACCGGCGCCGCCGTCGAGGCGGCGGTCGCCGCAGTTCCCGCCGGCGACACCGACAACCCCAATCTACGGCTGCGCCGCAACGGGTCTTGCCTGGAGTTCAACACCGGGACGCCGGCGAGCCCGTCCTGGGAGCGGCTGATCGTGGCCGACTGGTACACCCCGCCGAACGCGTCCGCGGCCTGCGCCACCCAGGCCGTCAATAACGACTTCCACCTGGTGCATGCGGGCGGGGTGAACGACCACGTCGCGGTCGGTACTCCGGCGGTCACCTACGACGGCTGGGTGTTCGTGACCTGGGCGGCGGTCGACGGCCTCAGCGACGTCTACTACAAGCGGGTGACCGTGATGGTGCGGTTCCCGTCCCCGGTCGGCGGCATCTCGCGGCTGGTGGCGGCTTCCTCGCTGTTCAGCCTGGGCTACGTGCCAGCGCCGTCGACTCCCAGCACCTCGACCTCGACCAGCACCTCAACCACAACCACCACGACCATCGCCCCCCCGGTCACCACCCTGCCGGCCGGGTGCGCGCCCACTGCGGGCGACACTGAGGGACCGGCCGGCTCGATCACGCTGGCCGGTGGGGCCGGCTACACCAACCAGACCACCCTGGCGATCAACAACACGGTCAGCGACCGGCCGAACGGGTCGGGCGCGGCCGGTCTGGCGACCATGGAGTACTCCAACAGCGGCCCGGGTGGCCCCTGGCTGCCGAGCCCAGCCGCCCCCTACGGCGACGTGCACAGCGGCTGGCCGGTCGCGGCCGGCGACGGCGCCAAGCAGGTCTGGGCGCGGTTCACCGACTGCAATGGCAATGTGAGCCCCGCCGTCATCACCGACACGATCGTGCTCGACCAGACCCCGCCGCCGGCGCCCACCCTGACCGGCACATCCAGGAACAAACGGATCGACCTGAGATGGGACGCGGCCACCGACCCGGGCGCGAGCGCCTCAGGGATCGCCAACTATCGCGTCTACCGCTTCGACAAGGGCACCGTCACACCGCTGGCCGTGGTCACCGGCACCTCCTACGCCGACAACGGGCTCACCAACGGGCAGGCCTACACCTACTGGGTCACGGTGGTCGACAAGGCAGGCAACGAGAGCAGCCCCGAGTCCAACCACTACCTCGGGACGCCGGGCTGACATGGCCACATCGCCGCCCGGGGACCGCAGGGAGGCCGGGTTCACCATCATCGAGCTGGTGGTGACCTCGGCCATCCTGCTGCTGATCGTCAGTGCGACCATGTCCATGCTGGTCGCCGGCTGGCGGGCGACCGACTTCTCGACCCGAAGGGGCGAGACCCAGGATGAGATACGGCTCGCCGTGGACCGGCTGACCAAGGACCTGCGCCAGGTCACGCGGTTCAACACCACCTTCGCGACCTCCGGGACCGGCTCCTGGACGGGCAACGACCTCGACTTCCTGACCTACACGGCGGCCAGCCCCGACGTCCCGGTGCGGGTGCGCTGGTGGGTCTCGGCGGCGACCCTGCACCGGCAGGAGTGGCGGCCCGACGGCACCACCGGCCCCCGCGCGATCCTCCAGGCGATCACCCCAGCTGGGGCTGGCGTGCCTGAGCTGTTCTTCTGCGACGTGCTGCAGGGCTCCGACGCGGTAACGGGCAGCCCGGTGCCCTGGCAGATCACCGTCACCGTCACCGTCGACCTCGTGGACCCAGGCGCGACCTACTCCACCCAGACGCAGGTGCAGCTCCGCAACCTGCAGATCCCCCAGCCGTTATGACGAGCCGGAACCAACGATGAGCCGCCAGCGACACCGGTGGACGATCCCCTGGAGAGGCGAGGACGGCTACGCCATGGTGGTGACCATCAACGTCATCACGATCCTGACCCTGCTGCTGGTGGTGGTCCTCGCCCAGGCGCTCCACAACAACGCCGCGACCACCGTCGGCGCCAGGAGGTCGCAGGCACTCGGCGTCGCCGAAGCCGGCGTCAGTTGGGCGATCGCGGCCCTCGAGGCCGACCCCGCCGCCGCGGTCGTGGTCAACCGCGCGGTGCCGGTCGCCGACGGCAGCGGCCGCACCAGCACCGCCACGGTGACGGTGCGCAAGGGCACCCCGACCAACCCGAGCAAGCCTGGCTACTACACGATCCTCTCGACCGGACAGGTCGCCCAGCTGAGCTTCCCGACCCGCACGGTCCAGGTCGTCCTGGGGCCGGCGGTCAGCTTCGCCTACGCCCTCTACGCCGATTCGAGCCTGACCCTGGAACAGAACGCCTGCATCGTCGGCGGGGTCTACGCCCAGGGCGACGTCTTCTTCAAGAACAACACCACCATCGCCGGCACCACCAAGGCGCGGGGATCCCTGGTCAGCGGGCGCGGAATCATTCGCCAATTCAGCGGCGCCAACAACCCCAAGTGTCCGGCCACGGTCGAGGGCGAGGCAGTCGACACCAGCAACGACATCCACGGTGACGTCCTCGCCGGGGGCGGCCTACCGCCGTGCAGGGCTGCGCCAGCAGGGTCGGTGAACGCGGCCGGTGAGGGCTACAACCTCGGCGGCGCCACCGTCGGCGGCCGGGTGTGCAACGACGCGCCCCCGCACGCGATGCCGGCCTACACCTTCGATCCCAACCTGTACGCCGACACGACCTACTTCGGCCGGCCACCGGGATACGGGTCCCCCTCGGCCGCCGCGGTGACCACCGCCAACGCCGCGCTCCTGACCGCGAACGCCTCGGGAGGGCTGGACCACACCTACGTGGTCTGGCAGGACCTGTCCCCCTACCAGGCCGCTGGCACCACCCCGCCGCCGCTCAAGCTGGATGTCGGCGCCTTGCGGATCGCACGTGACACGGTCATCTACACCAACGTGCCGGTCGACTTCGGTAACACCACCAGGGTGGAGGCGGCGCATGCCTGCTCGGTCCAGGACCCGCCGCCGACCGGGACACCGACCTGCCCGACCTTCCAGGTGATCAGCGCCTACCCGGGCACTCCCTGCACCGGTGGCGTGGGCAACTGCCCGTCGATCCTCGGCGGCAACAAGATCCAGTTCCGACCCGAGCTTGCGGTGCTGCTCTACAGCCAGGAGGGCACCATCGAGCTGATGAACGACTGCAACGCCGAGGCCTGCAACGACACCAACCACGGCGCCTTCTACGCCAACACGATCGACGCCAAGAACAACCTGAACATCAGCTACACCCCGCGGATCGCCAACGCGCTCGGCTTCGGCCGCACCCAGCTCCAGCAGGTGTCCTGGCAGGAGTTGGCGCCCTGCCCGGCCGGTCAGACACCCCCTTGCTAACGGCCGCCCGCCCGTTCACCCGCCGGCTGGCTCCCTGCGAGGAGGGTGGAAGCTGCATGCGGCATCCACAACCTGCCTAGGCGCCACACTGGCAGGCGCCCACACCGATCGCGACCTGAGCAGTTGACCACCCACACCGCTCCGTGACCAACGGCGAGGACGTGGGCGTGGGGTGGAGTCGTCGGCGCGCCTTGGCGGCATCGGTGGAAGGTCGGGCGGACGCTGTCGTGGTTGAGTTGCTTCAGGCGGCTGCAGGTGCCCTGGGACCGGGACTCGGGGCGGTGGTTGGCCTTTGTGCTGGTCGCCTGCGCGCTCGTCTGCTGCAACCGGCTCTAGGGTCGTGCCCTGGTTGATGGTTGGCGTGCTGTGCGGCCGCTGGCCGCGCTGGACAGTGCTGGCGAGGGCCGCAGCCACAGCGATGCCTGGGTGGGCTGCATCGTCTGGTCCACCACCGCCAGCAGCTCGCCGTGGAGCGTGTCCAGGTCGAGCTGGTCGCGCAGGTGGGTGCTGAACGCCTGGATGGTCTGGGCGGCGTTGTGGCGGCGGCGGTTGAAGCGCCGGTCGACCGCCTGCTGGATGCGGCGGCGGGCCGGCTGGAACACCCCGGCCACGGCCAGGGTGGCCCCGGCCACGACCAGGCTCGAGTCGCGGCCGAGGAGCTGGCCGAGCCCCAGGACCACCGCGGCGTAGCCGCCGCCCAGCAGCAGGGTGAGCAGCCCGTAGGCCAGGGTGCGGCTGATGATGCGGTCCAGGTCATAGAGCCGATAGCGCAGGACCGCGGCCCCGAGCGCGAGGGGCAGCCCGGCCACCCAGGCACTGATCGCCCAGGTGACCACCTCGGTGGCGTCCAGGGCCAGGCCGACCAGCGCGGCCCCCGCCGCCACCACCAGCAGCGCCGCTGCCAAGGCCACCCAGCGCAGCTGCTGGCGCTCCACCCCCCGGGCGCGGCGAAAGCGCGCCACCAGCGACCCGGCGCAGACCGCCACGGCCAGGGTGGTGAAGGCCAGGGTCAGCTGGTTGGCGACCAGCAGCATCCCACTCAGGCCGCCGAACTCGAAGGGGCTACCGAGCACCTGGACGGAGGGGTCGACCGGTCCGGGTGCCAGCATCACCAGCACCACCAGCAGCAGTGGTACGGCCACCATGGCGCTGGCCCACCAGCGCCAGCGGGGCGAGGGCAGCGACCCGGTCGGGGTCAACAGCAGGACAAAGCCGAGCAGGAGCAGCCCTCCGCCGGCGCAGGCCGGGTAGGCCATGGCCACCGCGCGGGTGGCTGGCAGGGGCCCACCGGGCAGCAGCCCCCAGGCCAGGTACTGGGCAGCGGCCCCGGTGGCGAGATTGGTAGCGACCTGGGCCAGCAGCAGCCAGCCCACCGGGTGCCGGGGCCGGCGGCTGGCCAGCACCGCCCCGACCGTGGCCACGCTCACCGCCGCAACCCCAGGGCGTAGGTCCCACTGGGTCAGGTCCGGCCGGCCGGCCTGGCGCAACCGGTCGTCCAGCCAGGGGATCACCAGCCAGACCGCCATGGCCAGCGCCCACAGCGTCCAGGCCACCACGCCCGGCCAGCGGCCACGCCGGGCGAGTCGGGCGTCAGAGGTCACTGGCATGGTCCTCGGCGCATCCAGGCCCTCCGGTCTCCAGGCATCGTCACAAGCCTTGTGGGTGAGGTGCCAGTGTGGCCGCCGTCCGTCTCGAGAGCGTTACGGACAGGGGATCATCCGAATGCTGGCCGCCACATTCGGCGTCTTGGACCCGGCACCCCAAAGGGAGCGAAACAGCGCCTTACTGGGCTAGGCCGGGCCGTGGTCGACGACACCTTGGCTGCGGCTCGCAGCCAAGGCGGTGCACCTCGGGTCGGCCGGCTTCTTGGCCTTCGATACATGTCCGGACATCAGCCACGGAGAAGGTCGGACGCGCCAGCAGGTTCCACAACGAGCTCTTGCGTGGCCGGTCAAGGGCGTGCATGATCGCGCCGGTCGGGACAGGCGTCCCGGTCGGGGCCTGAGGATTGGGGACGCGATGACAGACCGTCACGCCGAGGCCCTGACAAGGCTTGAGGCGCGGCTGCGGACCGGCCCCGGGAAACTCTCGCCGCAGACGCGGGCTGCGGCGATCGACGCCGATCCGCTCCCAGACCCACTGGCCCAAGGCTATGTGGAGACGATCCGCCGGCACGCCTACAAGCTGACCGACCGACGCCTCCAGGAGCTTGCCCAGGCTGGCTGGAGCGACGACCAGATCTTCGAGCTGACCGTTGCCACCGCGTTCGGGGCGGCCAAGCGGCGACTGGAGGCCGGGCTTCGAGCGCTTGGTGAGGCTACCGGGCCCCGCCGCTCGGCTAGGGAGGGATGAGGCATGCGGCTGGCGGCCGTCAGGCGAGGCAACCGGTGGCCCAACCGCCTGTTCCTCCGGCTGGCCGGCAAGATGGCCAAGATGGACCCGCCGGATGTGGTGCGGACGATGAGCTACCGCTCCGGATTCTTCGGCGGGCCATTCACAGCGTTGATGCAGTCGGTGATGCGGGGCCGGTCGGAGTGGACGGTCGGCGAGCGCGAGCTGTTGGCCGCCTACACCTCGTACCTTAACCAGTGCCACTACTGAACGGGCGCTCACGGCGCGGTCGCGTCGACGGTGCTGGGAGACGAGATCACCCAAACGGTGCTCGCCGACCCCGACAGGGCGCCCATCTCGCCACAGCTCAAAGCCGCCCTGGGGCTGGTCCGCAAGCTCACGCTGTCGCCTGAGGAGGTCGGCGCCGACGACCTCCGGGCGACCCTGGATGCCGGCGTGAGCGAGGACGGCGTGGTCGACGTGGTCTATGTCTGTTTTGCGTTCAACCTGATCGACCGCGTGGCCGACGCGCTCGGCTTCGACCTCTTGGACCAGGAGGGGTACCGGCAGGGGGCACAGGTCCTGCTCAGGTTCGGGTACAAGCTCCCGGCACCCCTCCGGCTATTGGCACGGAACCCGGCCTGGTAGGCCCGGACTCCAGAACGTGAACGAGCCGCCAGACAGCGGCAGCTCGGCTGGCGTATGAAGGCCCGGACCCGGTAGGCAGCCTCGCCGAGTGGGACGTAGGTAGGCGATGGGTTGAAACGATTCAGTCCGACTCCGCCACGATGGCGGGCCATCAGGCCCTAGCCGACTCTCGTCCATGTCGGTTACAGCTGGAGTGCCGGCCAGATCGGCGCTCGCCTCGCGCAGTTCCTTTCCAGGTGACACGGGGTGTTGGCTCGGGGCCACTGCATCGTGACGGCCGATCTCAAGCCCTCGATCGGGTATGCCGACCTCCTGACTGCGGGCTCGTTCCGTTTGTCCATGACGCTCGACAGGATGGGAGTGGGATGAGCGGCATCCTGGCCGACGGCGGGTTTCTGCAGCCAGCCGATGCGATGGACTTCGTCGAGACCATCCTTGAGGCATCAACCGAATACTCGATCATCGGCAAGGGCGTCGACGGCACCATCCTGCTGTGGAACGAAGGCGCGCGTCGGCTGTATGGCTATGAGCCCGAGGAGATCGTCGGCAAGGCCAACGCCGACCTGCTCCACACCCCAGAGGCCATCGAAGCAGGACTACCCCAGACGATGCGCCAGGCGGCTCTCGCCTTCGGCAAGTGGGAAGGGACCGTGACGCGGGTGCGCCGCGACGGGAGTCGCTTCACGGCACGGGTCGTCATCACGCCCAGACGGAACCGGCATGGGGAGTGGATTGGATTCCTGCTGATCTCCAAGGACATCTCCGAGGAGATCCGGCTGGACTCGACCCCCGACGCCATGGTGATCGTCGACCAGGACGGGCGCATCGCCGTGGTCAACCGGCAGACCGAGCAGCTGTTCGGCTATCAGCGTGAGGAGCTGCTCGGCCAACCGATCGAGATCCTGGTTCCCCAACGGTTCCACGCCGCCCACGGCCGCCACCGCAGCGGTTATCTGGCCGAGCCCGAGGTGCGGCCCATGGGCGCCGGGATGGAGTTGTACGGGCGGCGCAAGGACAACAGCGAGTTCCCCGTTGAGATCAGCCTCAGCCCTATGGCGACCCCGCAGGGCACCCTGGTGTCGGCCGCGGTGCGTGACATCACCGCCCGCAAGCAGGCCGAGGAGGCACTGGCGCAGGCCAGGCTGGCTGCCGAGCGGGCCAACCAGGCCAAGAGTGAGTACGTGTCGCGCATGAGCCATGAACTGCGGACCCCGCTGAACGCCATCCTGGGCTTCACCCAGCTCTTGGAGCTGGACGGCCTCCGAGACGACCAGCGCGAGAGCGTCGGCTACATCCTGTCGGGGGCGCGGCACCTGCTCGGGCTGATCAACGAGGTCCTGGACATCGCCGCCATCGAGTCCGGCCGGCTCTCGCTGACGCTGGAGCCAGTCGATGTGGCCGACCTGCTCACCGAGGCCGTCAGTCTGATCCGGCCGCTGGCCGAC
>DATABK010000557.1:0-7631 GCA_036259695.1 Actinomycetes bacterium
CGCGCCCTTCCGGGGCCACCCACTCGAACCCGGCCGCCCGGTACATCTCGTCCACCGGGTGGGCGTGGTGGAACCCGTAGGTCAGCCCGGCGGTGTGGGTGAGCAGGTGCCAGAGCCGCACCGGCCGGGTGGCCGGTTCGGTGCGCGGCCCCGACGCCGGGCCGTCGCGGTAGACGCGCACGTCGGCGAAGGCGGGGATGAACGCCGACACCGGGTCCTTGAGGGCGAACGCCCCCTCCTCGTACAGCTGCATGGCCGCGACCGCGGTGACCGGCTTGGTCATCGAGTAGATGCGGAAGCGGGTGCCGGTCTCGACCGGCCGGCCGGCCTCCAGGTCCCGCTGCCCGCAGGTGGCCAGGTGGACGACCTTGCCGTGCCGGCCGACCAGGACCAGCCAGCCCGGCAGGCGCCCGTCGTCGACGTAGCCGGCGAAGTGCCGGTCGATCCGGGCCAGCCGCCCGGCGTCGAACCCGGCCTGGCCCGCCTCGATCTCGACCCCGAGCTCCACCGGCCCTCCCGTCGCGTCCGCTCCAGCCAGTACCTTACGGGGCAGCCCGAGCGCAGAGGAGGCCGGCCATGGACAAGGTGATGGTGGAGACCAGCCGCATCCGCACCCACTGCTTCGTCAGCGGGCCCACCGACGGGGTGCCGGTGCTGCTGGTTCACGGCAACCTCACCACCGGCCGGTTCTTCCAGGACGTGGCCGACGGCTTTCCCGAGGGGCATCGGCTGGTCGCCCCCGACCTGCGCGGGTTCGGCCGGACCGAGCGCAAGCCGGTCGACGCCACCCGGGGCCTGCGGGACTGGAGCGACGACCTGCACGCCCTGGTCGAGGCCCTCGGCTGGGCCGGGAGCGGGCGGGTCCACATCGCCGGCTGGTCCAACGGCGGCGGGGTGGTGCAGCAGTACGCCATCGACCACCCCGCCGAGCTGGCCAGCATCACCCTGATCGATCCGCTGGCTCCCTACGGGTTCGGCGGCAGCAAGGACGTCCATGGGACGCCCTGCTGGGACGACTGGGCCGGGACGGGCGGGGGCACGGCCGCCCCCGACTTCGTCCGCCGGGTCGCCGCCGGCGACAAGTCCGAGGAGGACCCGGTCTCCAGCCCCCGGGTGGTGATGCGGACCTTCTTCTGGTCGCCGGCCTACAAGGCCCCCGACGAGGACGAGCTGATCGACGAGGTGCTGCTCACCGCCGTCGGCGACACCGCCTACCCGGGGGACGTGACCAGCTCGCCCAACTGGCCGGGGGTGGCCCCCGGCCGCTCCGGGATCAACAACGCCTTCTCCGGCAAGTGGTGCGACACCAGCGCCTTCGCCGACCTCCCGGTCAAGCCGCCCGTGCTGTGGCTGCGCGGCGACCAGGACCAGGTGGTCTCGGACGAGTCGATGTTCGACTTCGGCACCCTGGGCAAGCTGGGGGCGGTGCCCGGCTGGCCGGGCATGGAGGTGTACCCGCCCCAGCCCCAGATCGGCCAGACCCGGGCCATGCTGGACCGGTACGCGGCGGGCGGCGGGTCGGTCCGCGAGCTGGTGTTCGAGGGCTGCGGCCACGGCCCCCTGATCGAGCGCTCGGCCGAGGTCCGCGAGCAGCTCCTGGCCCACATCGAGGGCGGGGCCTGAGCCCGGAGCCGGCTCGTCCCTGGGCCGTGTGCTCCGCGCCTCCGCCGGATTCGGCGCTCCGCGGTATACGCTCGGCCACGCCATGAAGGTGCTCGCCCGGTTCCCGAGCCCGGCCGGCGAACGGCCCACCAGCGGCCGGCCGGTCCTGACGGCGACCGCGGTCGCCGCCGCCTGCCTGCTCCCGATCGGGCTGGTCGGCACCTTGAGCATGCGCCATTTCGGCCGGGTGCCGTTCTCGGTGCCGAGCTGGCCCTGGTACCACAGCTGGCCCTCGTACCTGTTCTGGCAGCCCGGCCTGGACGCCGGGGCGGCCCTGGCCGCCCTGCCGGTGGCCCTGGCCGCCGCGGCCACCCTGGTCGCCCTGGCCCGGGCCGGGCGGCTGCCGCGGGCTCTGCGGCTGGCCGGCTCCCTGGCCGCGCTGGCCGCCCTGGTCCTGGCCGTGGCCGCCCTGGCCGGCGGGCCGGCCGCCTGGGCGGCGCCGCTGGCCTTCGTCGGCGAGTACCCGGGGGCGGTCGGTCAGGTCGGGCCGATCCCGACCTTCATCGGCGAGTTCCCGGCCAGGGTGCCGACCCTGCCCGACTTCGCCGCCCAGCACCCGCCGTTCGCGACCGTGTTCTACGTGCTCGTCGACCGGGTCTGGTCCGGGCTGGACGCGGCCGCCCTGGCCACCGTGGCCGCCGGCTGCCTGGGCCTGCTGGTCGCGGCCGGCCTGGCCCGCGACGAGCTCGGCGAGGAGGGGGAGCGGGTCACGGTCGTCTGCTGGGCCCTGGCCCCGGTGACGGTCCTCTACATCGCCACCTCGGCCGACGCCATGTGGGCGCCGGTGCTGGCCGGGGCCGCCCTGGCCGCCGACCGGGGCCTGCGGCGCCGCTCCTGGGGATGGACGGCGGCCGGCGGGGTGCTGCTCTGGGTGGCCTCCATGCTGACCTTCGCGGCCGTCCTGGTCCTGCCCTTCCTGGCCGTGCGGGCCCTGGCCGTCCGGGCCGCCGCCGGCTGGGGCTGGGTGCTGCGCTGGGCGGCCGCCACCACCGCGGTCGTGCTCGGCCTGGGCGGGCTGCTCCTGGTCACCACCGGCTACGACGTGCTGGCCGCGGTGGCCGCGGTCGACGACTTCTGGAGCCATGCCCCCGGGACCGAGCAGCGCGTCTGGTGGGTGTGGATCTTCGGTGACCTGATCGCCTTCGCCGTGATCCTCGGCTTCCCCTTGACCGCGGCCCTGGTCACGCGGCTGGTGGCGGCGGTCCGGGAGCGGGCCTGGGGCTCGTTCGAGGTCGCCACCGGGGCCGCCCTGCTGGCCGCCGCCTCCTGGGGCCACACCCGGGGCGAGGTCGAGCGCATGTGGCAGTTCCTGGTCCCGTTCGCGGTGGTGGTGGCGGTCCGCCAGCTGCTGCGCTGGCGGGCCAGCCTGCCGCTGGTCGCCGCCCTCCTGCTCGGCCAGGCCCTGGCCATCCAGGTGCTGTTCTACACCCGCTGGTAGGCCTCAGCCCCGGTCGCCGACGAGCTCGGCCACGGCGGCCCCGAACACCTCGGTGTGCCGGTCGACATCGGCCTCGGTGGTGGCCGGGCACATCAGGGCCATGTTGTGGAACGGGGTCAGCAGGATGCCCCGGTTGTGCAGGTACACGTGCAGGTAGTCGTCGAGGTCGTCGTCGCTGGCGGCGGCCGACTGGCCGCCGTTGACCGGGGCCGGGCGGGTGAACCGGTACTCGGCCCTGGCCCCCAGCTGCACCACCGACCAGGGCACACCACAGCGGTCCAGCACCTCCTGGACACCGTCGGTGTACCGGGTGGCCAGCCCGATCATGTGCTCGAAGGCCTGGTCGGTGAGGACCTGCTCGAGGGTGGCCCGCATCGCCGCCACCGACAGGGCGTTGCCGGCCAGGGTGCCGCCGACCCCGCCGGTGTCGACCAGGTCGGCGTCCCGGCGGGCGGCGACCCGCTCGGCGACCTCGGCCGAGACCCCGTAGGCGCCGGCCGCGATCCCCCCGGCGATCGCCTTGCCCACGGTGACCAGGTCGGGCTCCAGCCCCCAGGCCAGGGTGCAGCCGCCGGGCCCGGCCGACAGGGTGTGGGTCTCGTCGTTGATGAGCAGGCTGCCGTGGCGGCCGGTCACCTCCCGCACCCCCTCGAGGTAGCCGGGGGCGGGCAGGACGATGCCGATGTTGGTCAGGGCCGGCTCCATGAGCACGCAGGCCACGTCGCCGTTGGCCAGCTCCCGGTCGAGGGCGTCCAGGTCGTTGAACTCGACCACCCGGGTGGTGACGGCCGGGTCGACCGGGGCTCCGACGTTGCCCTCGCGCGAGGTCGCCCCGCCGGCGTCGAGGGTGATGAAGGTCTCGTCGACGGTGCCGTGGTAGCAGTAGTTGAAGACCAGGATCCTGGGCCGGCCGGTGACCAGCCGGGCCAGCCGGATGGCCCAGCGGTTGGCGTCGGTGGCGGTCAGGCTGAAGCTCCACCGCGGCACCCCGAACCGGCGGGCCAGCTCGGCCCCGACCCAGGCCGCGTCCTCGGTCGGGAGCATGGCCGTGGCCCCGCCGAGCTCGGCGTAGCGCCGCTGGACGGCCGCCACCGTCGGCGCCGGCGAGTGCCCGGCCATGGCCGCGGTGTCGCCAAGGCACAGGTCGACATAGCGATGCCCGTCCAGGTCGACCACGGTGGCCCCCCTGGCCTCGGCCAGGTACACCGGGAACCGCCCGGCCGCCTTGTTCATCCAGGTCATGGGGACGTTGCCGAGCAGGTTGGCCCCGCCCGCCTGGTAGGCGGCCCGGCTGCGCGGGTGCCGCTCGATGAAGGTGTCGCGCTCGCGCCGCAGGAGGGCGGCGAGCCGTTCGCGGTCGATCACGGGTGCCCCTCCAGGAGGTGGAACGGTCAAGGATTCGGGGTATCGGAACGCTGTAGGTTCGGAAGATACTGTTCCCCACACGCCGGCACCCCGCACGAGGAGCGTCATCATGCCGATCGCCACTCCCGACGTGTACAACGAGATGCTCGACCGGGCCAAGGAGCGCGGCTTCGCCTACCCGGCCATCAACTGCACGTCCTCGGAGACGCTGAACGCGGCCGTCCGCGGCTTCGCCGAGGCCGGCAGCGACGGCATCGTGCAGGTCTCGACCGGCGGGGCGGCGTTCCTGTCCGGCCAGCGGCTCAAGGACATGGTCACCGGGGCGGTCGCCCTGGCCGAGTTCGCCCATGTGGTGGCGGCCAAGCACCCGGTGAACATCGCCCTGCACACCGACCACTGCCCCAAGGACAAGCTCGACGGCTACATGCGCCCGCTCGTCAAGCTGTCCCAGGAGCGGGTCGCGGCCGGGCAGGAGCCGCTGTTCCAGTCCCACATGTGGGACGGGTCGGCGGTGCCGCTGGACGAGAACCTCCAGATCGCCGACGAGCTGCTGGCCGAGTGCGCCAAGGCCAGGATCGTCATGGAGATGGAGATCGGCGTCGTCGGCGGCGAGGAGGACGACGTCGTCGGGGAGATGAGCGACAAGCTCTACTCGACCCCCGAGGACGCCCTGCGGACCGCCGAGACCCTCGGCACCGGGGAGCGTGGCCGCTACCTGCTGGCCGCCACCTTCGGCAACGTCCACGGCGTCTACAAGCCGGGCCACGTCAAGCTCCGCCCCGAGCTCCTGGCCGAGCTGCAGCGGGCCGTCGGCGACAAGGTCGGCAAGGACAAGCCCTTCGACCTGGTCTTCCACGGCGGGTCGGGGTCCATGCTGACCGAGATCCGCGAGGCCATCAGCTACGGCGTGGTCAAGATGAACATCGACACCGACACCCAGTACGCCCTCACCCGGCCGATCGCCGACCACATGTTCAAGAACTACGACGGCGTCCTCAAGGTCGACGGCGACGTGGGCGTGAAGAAGACCTACGACCCGCGGACCTACATGGCCAAGGCCGAGGGGTCGATGGCGGCCCGGGTCGCGCAGGCCTGCGAGGACCTCATGTCGGCGGGGACGTCGCTGGCCGGCGCCTGAACCGGGCGGTGCCGACCCGGCCCCTGGGCTCGACCGGGCTCCAGGTCAGCCCGATCGGGCTCGGCCTGGCCGCGCTCGGCCGGCCGGCCTACATCGACCTCGGCCGCGACGCCGACCTCGGCCCCGACCGCCGGGTGGCGGCGCTGGAGCGGCGCTGCCACGAGGTCCTGGACACCGCCTTCGACCGCGGGGTCCGCTATCTGGACGCTGCCCGCTCCTACGGTCGGGCCGAGGCGTTCCTGGCCAGCTGGCTGGTCGCCCGCGGGCTGGGTCCGGGCGAGGTGACGGTCGGGTCCAAGTGGGGCTACACCTACGTCGGCGACTGGCGGCTGGACGCCGAGACCCACGAGGCCAAGGACCACTCGCTGGCCGCCCTGACCCGCCAGGCGGCCGAGACCCGGGCCCTCCTCGGCGACCACCTCGACCTGTACCAGGTCCACTCGGCCACCCTCGACTCGGGTGTGCTGGAGGACCGGGCGGTGCTGGCCGAGCTGGCCCGCCTCCGCGACAGCGGGGTGGTGGTCGGCCTGTCGGCGAGCGGGCCCGGCCAGGGCGACACCATCCGCCGGGCCCTGGAGGTGACCGCCGAGGGGGTGGCCCCCTTCGCCTGCGTCCAGGCCACCTGGAATCTGCTCGAGCCGTCGGCCGGCCCCGCCCTGGCCGAGGCCAGCGCCGCCGGCTGGGGCGTGATCGTCAAGGAGGCGGTCGCCAACGGCCGGCTCACTCCCCACGGGCAGGGCCCGGCCACGGCCGTCCTCGGCCGGGTCGCGGCCGGCCACGGGGTCGGGGTGGACGCGGTCGCGCTGGCCGCCGTGCTCGCCAACCCCTGGGCCGACGTGGTCCTGTCCGGCGCCGTCACCACCGGCCAGCTGGACGACAACCTGGCCGCCCTGGAGGTCGAGCTCGGTCCCGAAGAGCTGGAGGAGCTGGCCGGCCTGGCCGAGCCGCCGGAGCGGTACTGGCAGGAGCGGGCGGGGCTGGCCTGGTCCTGACCGGAGCCAGGGGGCGCCGGGCGGGTGGGTCCGGAGGCCGCTCAGCTCCCCGGCGGGAGGTTGGCCACCGGCTCGCCGTTGGCCTGGGCGGCCACCCAGTCCCGCAGGCTGACCCCGCCGCTGGTCAGCGAGTAGAAGGCCGGGCTGGGCAGGGCGCAGTGGGCCGAGCCCTCGAGCAGGCAGGAGCGGAAGTTGGGGGTCCCCGCGCGGATGGCGGCCAGGTTGCCCAGCAGGGCCTGGCCGAACGCCTCGGGAGCGCCCCCGGCGGCCTCGTGGAACCGGCGCTGGACGCTGTCGTCGGCGAAGTTGACCTGGGCGAACGACGCCCGCGGGTAGTGGCCGGCGACCGCCCGGTAGAACCGCGGCATGGTGAAGCGGGCCCGCGGGATCGCCCGCACCCCCGGCACCCAGTCGGGCAGCACCCGGTCGGCCCCCCACAGCTCCCGCAGATCGGTCGGCTGGCTGAACAGGTAGCCGAGGGAGTCGCCGAGCTGCGCCACCTGCGCCTCCGGGTACTGCCGGAGGATCCTCGGGGCGTGCAGGATCGAGCCGATGCTGCCCGCGCTGCAGCCGGCCACGAACACCCGCCGCGGGTCCGGCACCCGCTCGAACATCCACTCGAGGGCGGCGGTGGCGTTGACGTGCCCACGATGGTGGACGGTGACCGTCCGCCCGTCGGCCGCCCGGTAGGTGCGGACAGCGTCACCAGCGAAGACATCACCGCCACAGGAGGGGACGAACAGCACCGACCACCTCCGGAACGGGTTCCGAGGGTCGTCCAGGTCGAGCACCCCGGCCCCCCGGGACGGGTCGTCGCTCAGGTCCACGTCGTCGTCGAACATCGCCGTGCCCGCCGCGCACGACCGGTAGTCCCAACACCCGCCCCCACCCTCGAAGAACACGAGCAGCCGGTCGGGCGCCCCCATCCGTGCCCAGAACGCGAAGCTTCCGCCACGCCCACACCGCGTCCGCCCGCCGGGCTCGATCCGCTGCCAGGCTCCCGACCCAGCGGCCGCGGATCCCGGGTCGCCGGCGC
>DATABK010000558.1:0-3743 GCA_036259695.1 Actinomycetes bacterium
CCCGGTCTTCTGGTCCCATCACGCCATGATCGACCGGCTGTGGTACCTCTGGCAGCTGGCCCATCCCGGAGCCCTGCCACCCGCCCAGACGCTCGACATCGCGTTGGCCCCGTTTCCCATGACGGTCCGCCAGACGCTGGACATCTCGGCTCTCGGCTACGAGTACGCTGTGCAGACCAGCTAGGAGGGCAGCAATGGTCCCTGCCGCATCAATGTCGACGGGC
Source organism: Actinomycetes bacterium (assembly GCA_036259695.1). Taxonomy (GTDB): domain Bacteria; phylum Actinomycetota; class CALGFH01; order CALGFH01; family CALGFH01; genus CALGFH01. The sequence continues at coordinate 225 of DATABK010000558.1, forward strand.
ACGGCGCCCGGCGTGCTCATCGCCGACGTCTCCTTCCGGCCCACCAGCCTCGAGGAAGGCCGGTTCACCCGCGCCGATCTGGTCTTCTCGGGGGTCGATCACAGCGAGACCTCCTACGAGGTACGCCTGTTCCTGAACAACCCGACCGCGGACGCGAGCACGCCCCGAACGGCCGAGCAGGGCTACGCCGGGCGGTTCGTGGTCTTCGGCCACGGCGGCTGCTTCGGGGACGAAGGCCATTGTGAGGTCCCCAGCCAGCCCCGGGCCAGCACCGACCTTCGCCTTGCGCATCCGCTGACCCCCCAGACCAAGCTCGTCACCGTGACCGATGCGCTCCGCCGGGTGCTGGCCGAACAAGAGGAGGGACTGCGCCAGGTCACCCTGGTGCCTGTCTCCAAGGACCCAAGCCAGGAGCGGCGCGGGCCCACCGACAGCCTGTTCCGCTTCGACGGCCTCGAGCTGCAGACCTACCTGACCGAGACGGAGGAAGTACCCACCTCCGCCTAGCACCCGACCCGAGCCGACGCAAACCCGGCGGGGGCGTGCCACGCAGGGATTGTTGCACGGCGCTCGGCCGTCGATCTCTGATAAGGACGAGGGCGCTGGTTCAAGTCCAGCCAGACCCACAGATCGGTTCGTGACCAGCGGAAACGCTGGTCTGTGGGTCTTGCGGTGCCAGCCCGATCCGATGCGTACCGTTTGGGGTGAGGTCTTGCGGGCGCTCCCTTTCTGAGGCGAACAACTCCTTTGATCAGCCTCTTTGCGGCCCGCCGTCGTTGACATGCCCTAGATCGTCGGCTCCCCAGCGGTGTCAGAACCCATCCCGGTGTTGGACTATCAGTTGGACTCCAAGCTCGAAGGGGACACCTTGTTGGCGTCACCTTCGCCAAGGAGTTGCGGCCCCAGCCACGCGCGAAGTATTCAGCTCACGCGGCAGGTGCTGATGATGGTGTGCGACCCGGTGGTCTGGGATCTGACAGCCAGAAATGTCGATACCTGGCGGCGTTGCCTGCGGATGGCGGTCACTGGTCGGTGGTGACCAGGAGTTCGTGGAGGACGGCCGCGGCGGTTGGCATGCGCTCGATCTCGGCGCGGAGCCGGTTGGCCGCCAACCGGAACGACGGCTCGTTGAGCAGCCGGCCAAGGGCCTCGGCCACCACGTCGGCGGTGATCTCGTCCGGGTGGAGAGCCAGTGCGGCGCCGGTGGGCAGCAGCGCCGCGGTGTTGGACGGCTGGTCGGTGCCTTGTGGCAGGCACAGCTGGGGCAGGCCGTAGCACAGGGCGCCCAGCATGGTGCCTGCTCCGGCGTGGGACACGACCGCTCGACAGTGGGGCAGCACGGCCGCCTGGGGAAGGTACGGCGCGGTCCGCACCGCTGGCGGCAGGGGTCCGAGCAGCGCGGGCTCGAAGCCGGGTCCGGTGGTCACCACGAGGTTGACGGGCCAGCGCATGCAGCCGTCGATCACGGCCCGGAACACCTTCGGGGTCTGGTTCATGATCGTGCCGAGGGTGAGATAGACGGTGTCCGGGTGGGGCAGTGCGGACAAGTCCAGCGCGACCGCGGCGTGCGGCTCGGTCTCGCCAGGCGAGGGCCGCAGCGGGTGGATGGTGGTCCACGGACTCGGTTCGGTTCCGCGCAGGCTCGGTGGGCAGATGTCGAGGTACGGTGCGGCGAAGATGTCAGGTGTCGGATCAGGCAAGCCTGCCTCGGAGATGGCCGCTGCGATCGCGGCTGCGAAGTAGCGGGTATTCGGGACCGTCGGGCCGTAGCCGTGGGTGACGTGCGGTATCCCATGCAGGGCAGCGGCGGTCGGCGACCCCAGTTCCAACGTGTCATGCACGACGAGGTCGGGCCGCCACCGCTGCACCAGGTCGAGCAGGTCATGGGCACGGTCGACGGCGCCGGCCCCAAACAGGTGACGGGCCGCGAAGCCGGGCTGCTGCTCGGCAGGCAGCTCGCTGATCGTCGCTTGGCCCGGCATCCGCTGGTAGGACTCGGCCAGCGTGACGCCGGAACGGTGGGCGGCGACGCCGAGCCGGCCAAGCAGGGCCGACATGTCGGCGCCAGAGGAGACTACGACGTCGTGACCGCCCTGCTGCGCAGCCCGGATCAACGGCACCATCGGCAGTAGGTGACCGTACCCCGGCCAGGAACCAAACAGGATCCTCATCGGCACAACTCCTGAGGCCCACGAAACTCGTTTGCGGTCAGCTCTCCCGCCGGCCGTGACGCGCAGTCACAGGACAGTCCGAAGCCGAGGCCCCGGCCCATCGGGCCCGGCGAGGGCGGCGCCTGCCACAGGGAGGTGCTGGCGGCAACCATTTCTTGTCTGGCGTCCCTTCGGCTGGAAGCAGCGGAGCGTCAAGGAGGCCCGCCGGTTCACCCCATCCCTGTGACACTCACGGATAGGCGCCACCTGCGCGGATGCGGCATGGCACAGCGCTTGACCGTCGATCTCGATTAGGGATGAGGTGTACCGGGGTCCGAAGCCTACGAGTCCTAATACCAACCTGACCAGCACCTTCGCGCGTCGGCGACCCTGTCAGGAGCGGGCGTAGCGCGAATAGGTGATGCCGCTTCGGAAGGCCTTCGCTTCGAGCAGCGTCAGCTTCGGCAACTCGAACCCGTCGGGGAACAGCCGACGTCCGCGGCCCTGCACGACGGGGTAGACGAATAACCGGTACTGGTCGACCAGCCCGGCCCTGATGAGGGTGTGACACAGCCTGATGCTGCCGGTGATGACGATGTCCTGGCCGGACTGCTCCTTCAGCGCTCGTACCTCCTCGACGGGATCACCGGACAGGACCGTGGAGTTCTGCCACTCCGGGTCGGTCATGGTCGAGGACACGACGTACTTCTGCACCCGGTTGAGGTAGTCAGTGATGCCGGTGGCGTCGTCGGCTTGCTTGGGCCAGTAGCCGCGCAGATCCTCAAAGGTCTGCCGGCCCACGAGAAACCCGTCGGCTCTGCTGTCCTGTCGGTGCAGCTCTTCAAGCAGATCTGAGTTGTCCACACCGGCCTGGCCCTGCGGGTCGAACCAGTCCCCCAGCATCTCGATGGAGCCATCGACGGTGATGTTCTGGGTGATGGCGAGGGTCCGCAATGTCGGCGTCCTCCTCCTCATGTCTCCCTGTCGCTGACGTTTTGTTGGATCTCCGTCCCGGCCGAATCGTAACGCCCGGTCGACTGATGGCCTCCGCTACTCCAGGATGTTGCTGCCTGACGCTCGCCGCGAGCTGTGCGACCTGCTCGCACAGCGCTCAGGCGCTTGTCGTCCGCGACTACCTAGACCGGCGGCGGACGTAGCCACCATGCGGCACCTAGCCCTCCAGAAAGTCCCCTCCAGCGCTGGTGTGGCATCATAGGCGTTGACCAGCGGAAACGCTGGTCATCTTCACGTCTCGGGCCGGTTCGGCGGGCGGCACAACGGTGGTTCATCCCATCCCTTGACGGATTCGTGGCTGCGCTACGGTCTGGCCATGACCGCCGACTCCCGACCCAGCCTGGTCCGCTCCTTT
>DATABK010000559.1:0-9808 GCA_036259695.1 Actinomycetes bacterium
GGCCAGCCGGGCCGACCCGCCGCTGCCCCTGGCCCGGCTGCGGGCCCGCGGCCAGCTGACCGAGCTGCGCGAGGCCGACCTGCGCTTCACCGCCGGCGAAGCGGCCGCGCTGCTGCGCGCCGCGGTCGGGCCGGAGCTGCCCGAGGCGGCGGTGGCCGCGCTGGCGGACCGGACCGAGGGATGGGCTGCCGGGTTGCAGCTGGCCGCCCTGTCGCTGGCACACCAGCCTGACGTCGACGGCTTCGTGCAGGCCTTCTCGGGCAGCCACCGGTTCGTGCTGGACTACCTGGCCGAGGAGGTGCTGGACGGCCAGCCGGAGCCGCTACGGACGTTTCTGCTGGAGAGCGCCGTCCTGGAGCGGCTGTCGGGCCCGCTGTGCGACGCCGTCGGTGGCCGGACCGACAGCCAGCAGCTGCTGGAGCAGGCCGAGCGGGCCAACCTGTTCCTGGTGCCGCTGGACGAGGAGCGCCGCTGGTGGCGCTATCACCAGCTGTTCGCCGATCTGCTGCGCGCTCGCCTCCACCAGGAGCAGCCGGCGCGGGTGCCCGAGCTGCACCGGGCCGCGGCCGCCTGGTTCGAGGAGCACGGGCTGGCCGACGACGCCATCGGCCATGCGCTCGCCGCCGGGGACGCCGGCTGGGCGGCCCGGCTGATCGAGTATCACCTGGAGGACCTGATCCTGCGGCGCAACGAGGGTGCCACCCTCACCCGGTGGCTCAGCGCCCTGCCCGCCGACGTGGCCCAGCGTCGCCCCCGGTTGCAGGTCGGCCAGGCGATCGCCGCGCTCCTCGGCGGCCGGCTGGACGAGGTCGACCCCCTCCTGGCGGATGCCGAGCGGGCGTTCGCGGTTGCGCCCGACGCGCCGTACGACGCCTCGATCGGCCGGGCATCCCGCATCCTGGCCAATGTCCCGGCCGTGATCGGGGTCGGCCGCGCCGACCTCGCCCGCGTGCGTGGCGACTTCGAGCACGAGGCGAGCTTCGCCCGCGACGCCCTTGCCCAACTGACCGACGACGACCAGTTGCTCGGCTCGATCGCGCGCTACCACCTCGCCGTGGCCGACTGGATGGCCGGGCGGCTGGCGGAGGCCGAGCGGGGGCTGGCCGACGCCGTCGCCGAACGGTCAGCGGCCGGCGAGCGCCACATGGCCCTGCGTGCCGGCTACGACCTCGGTCACGTGCAGCAGGCCAGGGGGAATCTGGCCGCGGCGTCGAGCACCTACCAGCGGGGACTGGAGCTGGCGGCCGGACCGCCGCCGCTGCCGTCCGCCGGCATGGCCGAGGTGGGCCTGGCGGAGGTCCTGTACGAACGTGACCAGCTCGACGCGGCGCTCGGGCACGCCACCGTTGGCGTCGCCCTGTGCCGGCGGCTCGCCTACACCCCCCCGCTGGCGACCGGCCTGCTCGTCCTGGCCCGGATCCGCCACGCCCGGGGCGACCGGGCCGGCGCCCTGGCCGCCGTCGCCGAGGCTGAGAGGGTCACGCTCGGCCCGCAGGTCGTGGACCGCAACTCCGCAGCGGCCCTCCGGGCCCGGCTCGCCAGCGTCGGCGGTGCGGTCGCTGACGCCGCCGCCTGGGTCGAGACGCTCGGCCTGGTCCCCGAGGACCCACCGAGCTATCCGCGCGAGCGCGAGTATCTGATCCTGGCCAGGGTGCTGCTGGCCCGGCAGGCACCCGAGGAGGCGCTCGCCCTGCTGGAGCGCTGGCACGCCCTCGCCGCCGCCCAGGGGCGGACCGGCAGCATGATCGAGCTGGGGGCGCTGCAGGCCCTCGCCCATGCCGCCGCCGGCGACGAAGCTGGTGCCCAGTCCGCCCTAACCGAGGCCCTCCGCCTGGCCGCCGGGCACGGCCACCTGCGGGTGATCGTCGACGAGGGCAGCCCGATGGCCACCCTGGTCCGCAGGCTGCTGGCCGGCCAGCGCCCCGGACAGCCGGCCGCCGCCGTCCCCCGCGACTACCTGGCCCGGCTGGCCGCCGCCTTCGAGCGGGCGGGCACGCCCGTCCTCCCGCCGGTCAGGCGCGGGGCGGTGGTGGTCCCCGGGCTGGTCGAGCGCCTCAGCGCCCGTGAGCTCCAGGTGCTGGAGCTGCTGGCCGCCGGCCAGCCCAACCGGGCCATCGCCGAGGAGCTGGTGGTCACCCTGGACACGGTCAAGAGCCACGTCAGCCACCTGTTCGACAAGCTGGCGGTGACCAACCGCACCCAGGCCGTCGCCCGCGCCCGGGAGCTGGGCCTGCTGCCCTGACCCGCGGCGGACCGCCTCCCACCCTCGGGGTGGCGGCGCGCCTGGCCCGGCGGGTGAAGTTCACCCTTGCCGTTCGCACCTTCGGGTGATGCCGTGGCCCGGACTGCTCCCTAGTGTGCTGGGCGGAATCCGGCGGGCCCTGGGCCGGCCACCCCGCGACTTCGCCGGCTACACCCGCGCCGCCGCCACCCGCAGCACAAAGGAGAGCATCAGCAGATGGCTCGTCACAAGGCACCGCCCCACGACCGTTCCGCCCGTGGGCCGCTGGTGGTTTCGGAGGCGAACCGGCGCTACTTCACCGTCGCCGACGACGACCGGACGGCCGTCTACCTGACCGGCTCCCACATCTGGAACAACCTCCACGACGGGATGGGTCCGGGCGGGGGCTGCGCCGAGGCCCCCGAGGAGCTCGACTACGGGGCCTACCTCGACTTCCTGGCCGAGCGCGGCCACAACTTCATCCGGCTGTGGCGTTGGGAGCAGTTCAAGTCCCAGGCCGCCGGCGGCGACTTCCACCTCTGCATGACGCCCCAGCCCTGGGCCAGGACCGGTCCCGGGGCGGCCAAGGACCAGAAGCCGAGGTTCGACCTGGAGCGCTTCGAGGAGGCGTTCTTCGACCGGCTCCGTGCGCGCGTCGCCGCCGCCGGCGAGCGCGGCATGTACGTCGCGGTGATGTTCTTCGACGGGTTCGGCCTGCACCTCAGCCCGGCGCCCGACCACGTCGAAGGGCACCCCTTCCACGCCGCCAACAACGTCAACGGGATCGGGATCGGCTCGATCGTCGACTACCAGGTCCTGCCGCTCGACCCGCGTGTCCAGGCCCTCCAGGAGGCCTACGTCCGCAAGGTCGTCGACACCCTTCATGACCTGCCCAACCTGCTCTGGGAGGTGGCCAACGAGTCCTCCGGGGGCGGGACGGCCGACCCGGCCTTCGCCGAGATGCTTGGCCAGGCCGGCACGCCTGAGTGGGGTGACTCCACGGCCTGGCAGTACTGGGTGATCGACCTGGTCAGGCGCCACGAGGCCGAGATGGGCTACGACCCGCACCCGATGGGGATGACCATGCAGTTCCCCGTCCCCGATCAGACCAAGGTCAACGCCCCGTTGCTCGCCAGCCCGGCGGAATGGATCTCACCCGGCTACGACGACGAGATCTTCGCCGGCGGTGGGCACCCCATGGCGCCGGGCTCCCCACAGTCCCGGTGGCTGGAGGATCCACCGGCCGCGGACGGCGCCAAGGTCGTGATCAGCGACACCGACCACTACGCGCCCGGCCGCGGCGACGCCCTCTGGGCCTGGAAGTCCTTCCTTCGCGGCCACCATCCGATCCTCATGGACTTCGGGATCATCGGCGGCGTCAACCCGCCGGACCCGGCGGCGGGCGGGCCCATGTCGTTTGCGGCCTTCGAGCCGGCCCGCTGGGCGATGGGCGACACGCGGCGCTTCGCCGAACGGATGCGCCTGATCGAGATGGCGCCGCGGAACGACCTCAGCTCGACGGGATACGCGCTGGCCAACCCGGGCCAGGAGTACCTCGTCCTCGAGCCGAGCGGAGCCGCTGGGCCGTTCACGGTGACGCTGGAGCCGGGCGGCTACGCGACGGAGTGGTTCAGCATCGAGGGCCGCAACCGGGTCCAAGGGGAAGCGACGACTGTCGACCGAGCAGCGGCCACCAGCTTCGACCCGCCAGCGGCCCTGGCCGGTCCCACCGTCCTGTACCTGAAGAGGATCGGCAACCGCTGACCTCGGAGGCTCCGCGGTCCCACCGCCATTCGTCAGTGGCGCCGACTGCGCCGACAGAGCTCACCACGGGGATCGCATGCCAGCGCTTATGGATTCGGGCGCATTGCCGATGGGGAGAGCATGAGCGGAAGAGCTTGGCGGATGTATCTGGCCGGCGGCCTGGCCGGAGTCGCCCTCTACTTCGTGCTTCCCCTGGAGGGGCTCTGGAGCAACCTCGCGTATGACCTGATCGGCCTCTCCTCGGTCGCGGCGATCCTGATCGCTGTGCGCCGCCACCGGCCAGCCCGGCCGCTGATCTGGTGGTGCTTCGCCGCCGGCCAGCTGCTGTTCGTCATCGGTGACGTGCTCTACGCGGTCATCGACCTCGTCCTGCACCAGAGCCCCTTCCCGTCGGTCGCGGACGCGTTCTACCTCGCCGGCTACCCGGTCCTGGCGGCGGGACTGCTGATCTTGATCCGGGGACGGATCTCAGGCCGGGACCGGGCCGGGCTGATCGACGCCGCCATCATCGCCACCGGCCTCGGCCTGCTGTCGTGGACGTTCCTCATGAAGCCGATCGCCGCCGACCCGTCACTGTCGCTGCCCGAGCGGCTGATCTCGCTGGCCTACCCACTCGGTGACGTGCTGCTCCTGGCCATGGCGGCTCGGCTGGCGACCAGCCCGGGCGCCCGCACCGTCGCCTACCGGATGCTCGGTGTGGCGCTGGTCCTGCTGCTCGCCGCCGACATCGGCTATGCCATCCTGAACCTTGTCAGCAGCTATGAAGGTGGCCTGATCGACGCCGGCTGGCTGCTGTCGTACGTGGTCTGGGGGACGGCCGCATTGCACCCCTCCATGCGGTCGCTGTCAGAGGTCGCCCCGGACCGGGCGGCGCGGTTCTCCCACCGGCGGCTGGCCCTGCTGGCGACGACCTCGCTGATGGCCCCGGCCGTGCTCGCCTGGCAAGGACTGCATCAGCAGCCGATCGACGTCGCTGCGATCGTGCTCGGGTCGGTGGTGCTGTTCCTGCTGGTCGTGCTGCGCATGGCCGGCTTGGTGGCCAAGGTCCAGGACCAGGCGGCCCAGCTGGCCGCCCTGGCCCACAACGACGGGCTGACCGGGATCCCCAACCGGCGCGCCTGGGAACTGGAGCTCCCCCGGGAGATGGCCCGGGTCCGACGCTACGGCGGCCGACTCTATGTCGCCCTCCTCGATCTGGATCATTTCAAACGCTACAACGACCACCACGGCCACCAGGGCGGGGACCGGCTGCTCAAGGAGGCCGCCGCGGCCTGGCAGAGCCGGATGCGCCGCACCGACCTGCTGGCCCGATACGGCGGTGAGGAGTTCGCCGTCCTGCTGCGCGACTGCACGCCCATGCAGGCGGTTCTGGTCCTCGACGACCTCCGCGCGGTGAACCCGGACGGTCAGACCTTCTCCGCCGGGATTGCCGAATGGGACGGCCAGGAAGGCCCTGAGCGGCTGGTCGGCCGGGCCGACCGGGCGCTCTACGAAGCCAAACACGCCGGCCGGGACCGCATCATCGTCGCTGCCTCCCCGTTGGGTCGCCACCCCGACAGGGAGGCCACCAGCCCGCTCAAGCCGGAGACAGCCCCATCGCCGACGCGGATCGACACCACGACCCACTAGCGTTCGACAGCCGGTCCGCCGAGCGGCAGGAGCCGAATCTCTAAGGGGTCCGCGCGGTCCGACGATACAGAACCCATGGACCGCTCCTCGTGGCCCCGGTTCTTGGCCGGAAGCCTGACCGTCTCCGCGTCGCCCAGACATGATCGCGATACTCGGCGTGGACGGCGGGCCGCGCTGGTCGCGACAGGTGTGCTGGCACCTGGCCTGCTCATGGCCCACGGGCTGCGGGAGGGCGAGGGTGACGTGGTCGCCATCTCCGTGGCCGCGGCGCTGATCGTCGTGCTGGTGCTCGCCCGCGCCAGCCGGCTGATGGTGGACGTGCGGGTGCTGCGGGCCGCCGAAGCCCGCAACCGAGCGAGCGAGACCGCACTCAAGGAGGCCCAGCAGCTGGCCCAGCTGGGGAGTTGGAGCTGGGATCTCAGGAGCGGCGAGGTGGCCTGGTCCGAGGAGCTGTATCGCATCTTCGGCCTGCCTCTCGAGGAGCAGAACGCCAGCGTCGACATGCTCCAGCGGCTGCTGCACCCCGACGACCGCCAGCGGGTGCTCGAGCTGCTCGAGCGGGCGCGAACCGCCGGTACCGGATTTTCGTGTGAGCACCGGGTGGTCCGACCCGATGGGACCGTCCGGATGCTGCAGGCCCGTGGCGAGGTCCATTCCGACGGCGCCGGCCGGCCGGCGACGATGGTGGGCACCGCCCAGGACGTCACCGACCGGACCCGAGTCGAGCAGGACGCGCAGCGGCTGGCGGCGATCGTGCAGTCCTCCAGCGACGCCATCTACAGCGTGGCGGCTGACGGGACGGTGACGTCCTGGAACGCTGCCGCCGAGCGGCTGCTCGGTCGGCCGGCGGCGGAAATGCTCGGCCGCCCGATCACCAGTGTGTGGCCGCCGGAGCAGCTCGAGGCCAACAGATCGATGCTGGAGCGGGCGCTCGCCGGCGAGGTGATCACCGACGTTGAGACCGTGCGGCTGCACCATGATGGCACCCGTGTGGCGGTCACTGTCAGCTGGTCACCGATCAAGGACGACGCTGGCGCCATCACCGGTGTGTCGGTGATCGCCCGCGACATCACCCAGCGCAAGCAGCTGGAGGAACAGCTCATCCGCCAGGCCCTGAACGATCCGTTGACCGGGCTGGCCAACCGGGCCCTGTTCGCCGACCGGCTGGAGCATGCCCTGGCCCGCGGCCGGCGCCCAGGGGTGACCGTCGCGATCCTCGTCATCGACCTCGACGGCTTCAAGGACATCAACGACTCCCTCGGCCATGACGCCGGTGACGACCTGCTGACGATCGCGGGCATGCGCCTACAGGGTCACGCCCGGCCTGGCGACACGGTGGCCCGACTGGGTGGCGACGAGTTCGGCGTGCTGCTGGAGGACATCGCCGCCGCCGAGGCGGTGCGCTCGGCCGAGACGCTGCTGGAAGGGCTGGCAACGCCGATCGTGCTGCGGGACCGCGACCTCACCCCCACCGCCAGCATCGGCATCGCCATCGCCGCCGGCGAGGACGCCGAAACGCTGCTGCGCAACGCCGACACCGCCATGTACGCCGCAAAACGACAGGGCAAGGGCCGCTATGCGCTCTTCGAGCCGGCCATGCACGCCACGGTCGTCGAACGCCTCGACCTCGCATCCGACCTTGGCCGGGCAGTCGAGAAAGGCCAGCTGCACCTGTGTTACGAGCCACAGATCAGCCTGGAGTCGGGCCGGGTCTGCAGCCTGGAGGCGCTGGTGCGCTGGCGCCACCCCACCCGTGGCGAGGTGCCACCGGGTGAGTTCATCCCCCTCGCCGAAGAGACCGGGATGATCCTGCCGATTGGGCGCTGGGTGCTCCGGGAGGCCTGCCGTCAGGTCAAGGCCTGGCAGGAGCGCTGGCCGGGCCCGGCGCCGCTGGCCATCGCGGTCAATCTCTCCGCCCGCCAGCTCCAACAGCCCGACATCGTGGATGAGGTGAGTGCGGTGCTGGCGGCCACCGGCCTCGATCCGCAGAGCCTGGTCCTTGAGATCACCGAGACAGCGATCATGGAGCAGCTGGACTCGGCGATCATGATCCTGACCGAGCTGCGGCGGCTTGGCGTGCGGCTGGCGCTGGACGACTTCGGCACCGGCTACTCATCCCTGAGCTATCTGCAGCGCCTCCCGGTCGACATCCTCAAGATCGACCGCTCCTTTGTCGACGGTGTGGCCCGGAGCACGGAGGACTCCGCCCTGGCTCGGGGGATCCTCACCCTCGGACAGACGCTCGGCCTGGAGACCGTCGCCGAAGGCATCGAGACAGCCGAGCAGCTGGCAACCCTACGTGAGCTCGGCTGCCAGCTCGGCCAGGGCTATTTCTTTGCCAGGCCTCTCGGCCCAGCAGCCGTGGACGCCCTGCTCGAACGCCACAACCCGCAGTTCGCCGTCGGCGCTAAACCCGGAATCGATGCCATCCGATGGTAGAGAGACACCCGCCGAGCCTGGAGCGGAGCCATGCTGCAGCCCACCGGCGCACCAGCGGTCAAGGTCAACCGCGTGCGTCCGGCCCTGGTCTTTCCCCAGGAGGAGGCCGGTCGCCTGCTCAAGGCGGCCAAGGCCCAGGACGTGAGGGCGGGCGGCGTGTTCTCAGCCGGCCCGGCCGGCGTGCAGGTCTGGAGCGAGCCTTGGAACGGCGAGGGCGGGACCATGGGCACCAGTGTCCACCTGGGCAGCGTCGACTGGACCTACAACACCCCGACCCAGTTCTACATCACCATCTACCGCTGTATGGCGACGCACGAGGGTCACACTCGCGGTCTGGAAGCCGCAGACGTGCTCAAGCAGGTGCTTGACCTGGTCGGCCTCCCGATCGAGGGGGTCAGGGCCAATCTGCATGATGCACCGGTCGTCGACCCCTTCAAGGCGACCCGTTGATCCTCCAACAGGCGTCGGACTAGCCGGCAACCCGTCACGCCGGCCGCTGGTGCTGTCGCAGGTTTAGGGTACGGTCCTCCTGCATATCCCCGAGAACGGCGATACCGCCTTCCGAGCAGGACCGCACTCGTCCTGCGCCGCGTCGATCGCAGCCGCTCGGCTGCCCGCGGAGGTCGATCTGCCAGGCCGTCGCGCCGCCCGGCGCCGATTCCGGCGCGCCCGGCGCACCATCCGGATCACCAGGGAGGCAATCCAGCCATGGGAGCTGCCCAGACACGCGAGTACGTTGACCGGCGATACGAGGACCGTGACGTCAGTGAGCTACCCGACGCCCCCGTCGAGGCCCTGCGCGGGCTCGGCAAGCGGGGCGGCGAGGCCCTCCACAAGGCGTTCGGGGTCAAGACCATCCGCGACCTGGCCACCAACGACTTCGTGCTGAAGGCACAGGAGGTCCTCAAGCTGGCCGAGGGGCCGGCCGCCATTCCGACCGTCGCCCCCACTCGGACGGATTCGACCGGAGCTGACATTGCCCATCAGCGGGAGGACGCCCGCCAGCAGGCCCTGACCCGCTCCGAGGAGGAGCTGGAAGTCGACACCAAGCAGGTGCCGCGCGGCCAGGCCGGCATCCGCAAGCGGGTCGTCACCGAGCAGCAACACCGCACTGTCCCGGTCGAGCGGGAGGAGCTGCGCGTCCAGCGCGAGCCGGTCCCGGCCGGTGAACGCGACGGTGACGCCGAGATGTCGGCGGACGAGCAGACCATCGAGCTGCGCGAGGAGCAGCCGGTGGTCGACAAGCGGGTGGTGCCCAAGGAGCGGGTGCGGATCGGCAAGGAGGTCGTCCGCGACCAGGAGCACGTCTCCGAGCCGGTCCGCAAGGAAGAGGTCGAGGTCGAGCAGCCGGACGGGAAGCGGTGAGGGCGATGCCCCGACCTTCGATCGAGGCGGCGCGCGGCTGGCGCGAGAAGACCGTGGTCGACCGCGAAGGCAATCCGCTGGGCCGCATCGTTCACATCTACCTGGACCAGGTCACCGAGGAGCCGGAATGGGCCCTGGTGGCCACCGGGCAGGGCGGCCGCCAGGTGTTCGTTCCGCTGGTCGACGCCGCCGAGCAGCAGGACCAGATCCGCGTCCTCGTTGAGCGAGCCCTGATCTCCGATGCCCCGGCCATCCGAGCTGGTCGGCAGCTGTCCAAGGAGGACACCGCCCGGCTCCATGGCCACTACGGCGGCGCCCCCGAGCTGCGCTGGGCGAGCGCCCGGCGCGCGCCAGGCGGCGGGCCGCCGGCCCGTCTGCGGCGAGTGCTGG
>DATABK010000560.1:0-2115 GCA_036259695.1 Actinomycetes bacterium
GGGCGAGGTCGAGCACGCCCGGGCGCTGGTGGGTCTCCAGGGCATGACGTCGTAGCGTCGGCGGCGTTGGGGGCGCGCCTCTGGTCCGTGGTGTTCGAGGCGCTCGACCACGAGGCGCTGGCCCGCTGGTGGGCCGACGCCCTCGGCTGGGAGGTGACCTTCGAGACACGCCACGAGGTCGCGGTCGAGCCGCAGGCCGGCACCCCCGGCATCCCGCTGGTGTTCGTCCCCGTCCCCGACGCCAAGACCGTCCCCAACCGGGTCCACCTCGACCTGGCCAGCCCGTCCGCCGAGGCCCAGACGGCCCTGGTCGACCGGCTCATCGGCCTCGGCGCCACCTCCGCCGACGTCGGTCAGGGGGAGGTCCCCTGGGTCGTCCTGGCCGACCCCGAGGGCAACGAGCTCTGCGTCCTCGAGCCCCGCGACCGCTACCGGGACACCGGCCCGCTGGCCGCGGTGGTCATGGCCGCCGCCGACCCCCCGGGCCTGGCCCGGTTCTGGGCCGAGGCCGCCGCCTGGCCCGTGACCGACGCCGGCGACCAGGCCGCGTCCCTGCGGCATCCGTCCGGCACCGGCCCGTTCCTGGAGCTGGTGCGCTCCCCCGCCCCCAAGCTGGTCAAGAACCGCCTGCACCTCGACCTCGCCCCCTACCGCGGCGAGGACCCCGCGGCCGAGGTCGCCCGCCTCCTGGCCCTCGGCGCCACCCGGGCCGACGTCGGGCAGGGCGAGGTGACCTGGACGGTCCTGGCCGACCCGGAAGGGAACGAGCTCTGCGTCCTCTCTCCCCGCTGACGACCTAGGCTCAGGACGGGCGGGCCGAGCCGACCGGGAACGGGTCGGCGCGGTCCAGGTCCAGGAGGCTGTAGCCGAAATGGTTGGCGGCCGCCTCGTGGCGATGGCAGAGGGAGCGGAACCGCTCGCGGCGCCAGGGGCCGCCGGTGGCCAGCTCGGACCACTGACGCTCGTAGGTGGCGCTGCGGCGGGTGTCGATGCTGTCGGCGGGGATGTCGCCGTCGAGCTCGAGAAAGGCGGCGATCCCGGCCAGGGTGCCCTCGGGGTCGGCGACCAGGTGCTCGTACTTGACCACCAGCAGGTGATGGAGGAAGGCGGCGTCCTCCTCGAAGGTCCGGTGGGCGGCGAACCAGTGGTCGAGCAGGGCCCCGAGCGACCGCAGCCGGGCCCACTTGCGGGTGGACAGGCTGACGATGGCCGGGTGCCTGACCACCATCACGAAGCGGGCGTCGGGGAAGGCGCCCTGGAGGAACCGGGTCATGAGCAGGTTGGGCGGGGACTTCTCGACCAGGACCGGCCTGGACAGGTCCCAGTGGGGCGACCACTGCTCGAGCAGCCGCGGGCCCACCTCCGGGGTCAGCAGGGGCGAGGTCTCGGTCAGGTGGGCGGCCGCCGACAGGGCGAACCGGCCGGGGCCGCCGTGGGCCCTGGCCGGCGGGTAGACGCTCTGGAGGTGCTGGCCCTCGTCCTCCTCGACCCCGGTCCCCTCGAACCCGCTGACGTGCGGGTGGGCGGCCAGGCAGCGGGTCAGCGGGGTGGTGCCGCTGCGGTGCAGTCCGCCCACGAACACCAGCCGTTGCTCGGTCATCGGACCCCCTCGGGTTCGAGGCGGCGGCCGAGCACGCCGAGGAGGGCGGCCCCGACCGTGTCCGGCCTCCCGGTCACGGCCGACACCTCGGCCTCGGCGGCCCGGCAGAGCCGCTCCAGCAGGTACAGGTCACACAGCAGCTCCTCGGTCCCCGGCCGCTGGCCGAGGGCGGCCAGGTGCGGGGCGGCCCGGTCGCGGCCGGTCGCGATGGCCGCCGCCGGCGGCTGGCCGAGGCCCTGGAGGGCCGTCTGGTAGCCGAAGTGGAGCAGGTCGAAGCCGAGAGGCACACCGTCGGCGCTGCGCTCCCAGTCCCAGACGAGCAGCCGGTCGGCGGTGGCGCGCAGGTTCCACGGCCCCCAGTCGCCGTGCCAGGTCCCGAAGGCCAGCCGGGCCCCCGCCTGCCCCTCCAGCCGCTCCAGGGTCGGGTCGAGGACCGCCGCCGCCCCGGCCTTGGCGATCGGGGCCAGCCGGTCCCTGAGGCCGGCCCACCAGCCGCTGTCGGCCAGGGTGGCCTC
>DATABK010000561.1:0-4566 GCA_036259695.1 Actinomycetes bacterium
GGAGCGAGCTCCCCCCACATGGATCAGGGGCTGCGGGTGGGCGCGTCCGAGCTGTCAGATGAGCGTCGCGCGACGAGATAGGACGCCGCCTGGGCGACCGGGCGGACGACCATGAAGTCGATGTCGACGTGGGGGGGCCGGGTGACGGCCCAGGTGATGCAGTCGGCGATGTCGTCGGCGGTCAGGGGCTGGACGCCGGCGTAGACGTCGTCGGCCCGGGAGGTGTCGCCGCGGAAGCGGATGACCGAGAACTCGGTCTGGACCATGCCGGGGGCGATCTCGGTGATGCGGATGGGCTCGCCGTTCAGCTCCAGGCGCAGGGTGTTGGTGATGGCCCGGACGGCGTGCTTGGAGGCGGTGTAGGCGGCCCCGCCCGGGTAGACCTCGAAGCCGGCGATGGAGCCGAGGTTGACGATGTGGGCGTGGGGGGCGGCCCGCAGCAGGGGCAGGAACGTGCGGGTGACCCGCAGCAGCCCGACCACGTTGGTGTCCATGGTGGTCTGCCAGTCGTCCTCGCGGCCCTCGGCCACCGGGTCGAGGCCGACGCCGGTGCCGGCGTTGTTGACCAGCAGGTCGGCGTGGCCGTGGCGCTCGGCCACGGCGGCGGCGAAGGCGTCGACCGAGGCCGGGTCGGTGACGTCCAGGGGCAGGGTGGTGGCCCCGACCTCCTCGGCCAGGGCCTCGAGGCGGTCGGTGCGGCGGGCACCGGCGACCACGTGGAAGCCGGCCCGGGCCAGCTGGCGGGTGCTGGCCGCCCCGATCCCGCTGGACGCGCCGGTGACGACCGCGATCCGCTCGCCTGCCATGGCGTGACCCATGATCTTCGAGTGCCTCCTTCAGCGTGCGGACGGGTAGACCCGCTCGGGGGTCAGGACATAGACCAGGCGGCGCTCGGCGACCATGGCCGCCCGGTACTCCTCCAGGTCGTCGGGGTCGCGGCCGGTGGCCGCCCGGTACAGGCGCAGGTTGTCCTCGAACCGGCGGCCGCGGCGGGTGTCGACCGGGCCGCTGACGGTCAGCCACTCGCCCCAGAACCCCTTGCCGAGCACGGTCAGGCTGGCGTAGGGCCGGGCGGCCAGGTACCGGGTCCGGACCCGCCGCTCGGTGCCCGAGCTCCACAGCTCCCCGTCGACCAGGGCGCACAGCACGGGGACGGCGTGGGGCCGCCCACGGTCGTCGACGGTCGCCATCACGGCGCTGTGGTTGGCCTCCAGGAAGGCGCGCTGCTGCTCGGACAGAAGCTCGGCCATGGCTGCGGCTCCGCGGACGTCGGGGGTCCGGGGCCTGGCGCCCTGGGACCCGGGTGGGCCGGGACGCCGGTGGCGGCGCCCGGGCGGGAGAAGGACGGTTACTGTACCGGGCCGGGAGCGGCCCGCCAGGCCAGCCCGGCCGCGGCCAGGTCGTCCCAGAACCCGGGGTAGGTCTTGGCCACGCAGCCCGGGTCCTCCAGGACCACCCCGGGCACGCGGGCGGCCACCGCGGCCAGGGCCATGGCCATGCGGTGGGCGCCCCAGGTGGCCAGGCGGGCCGGGTGGAGCCGGTCGGGGCCGGCGCCGGAGACGACCAGCCCGTCGGGCAGCTCGGTGACCGCCACCCCGAGCTTGGCCAGCTCGGCGGCCAGGGCGGCCAGCCGGTCGGTCTCGTGGCCGCGGGTCACCGCCACCCCGCGGATCCGCGACGGGCCGGTGGCCAGGGCGGCCAGGGCGGCCACGGTGGTGACCTGGTCGGGCATGGCCGCCAGGTCGGCGTCGACCGGGTCGAGGGCGGCGGGGCCGCGCACGGTCAGGCAGGCGCCGTCGCGGGTCACGGTCGCGCCCATCGCCTCCAGCAGGGCCGGCAGGGCGGCGTCGGGCTGCAGGGTGCCGGGGCCGGCGTTGGTCACCGTGACCGTGCCGCCGGTGGCCGCGGCCAGGGCGAACAGGTGGGCGGCGGCGCTGGCGTCGTACTCCACCGCCAGGTCGGCCGGCCGGTAGGGGCCGGGCTCGACCCGCCAGGCGGCCTCGCCGGCCGGCTCGACGGCGGCGCCGAACCGGCCCATCAGGGCGGCGGTCAGCTCCACGTAGGCGACCGCCCCGAGCCGCTCGGCGGTCAGCGTCACCGGCCGGCGGGCGTAGGGGGCGACCAGGAGGACGGCGCTGGCGAACTGGCTGGAGGCGCCGGCGTCCACGGTCGCCCTGCCCCCCTCCAGGCCGCCCCCGGCGGTGGTCACCGGCGGCAGCCCGCCCCCGGCGTCGGCGACGTCCGCCACCAGCGGCCCCACCGGCCGCCGGAGCAGCGGCGGCGCCCCGGTGACGGTCGCCCCGCCCGGGGTGAGGGTGACCGCCGCGGCCAGGAACCGCATGGTCGTCCCGGACAGCCGCGCGTCCAGCGGGCGGGTCGGGCTGTCCAGCCGCCCCCCGGTTCCCCCCACGCTCCAGGACGCCTGGCTCATGTCCACCGCCGCCCCCAGCTCCCGCAGCGCCGACGCCATCGCCTCGGCGTCGTCGCTGGGGGCGGCCCCGCGCAGGTGGCTGGTGCCCTCGGCCAGGGCGGCGCAGAGCAGGGCCCGGTTGGTGACGCTCTTGCTGGCCGGGGCGGCCAGGCGCATCGCGACCGGGCCGGCGGGGAGGAGCTCCAGGGCCTCAGCCACCCCAGGCGGGGGCGGTGGTGTCGACCCGGGCCGGGTGGGCGTCCTCGTAGGCGGCGACCAGGGACCCCTGGGAGAGCAGGTAGCCGAGCTCATCGGTGCCGTCCAGCAGCATCTGGCGGGCGAACGGGTCGACCGAGAAGCCGACCGACCGCCCCCCGGGCAGGGTGACCGCCTCGGCCTCGAGGTCGACGGTGACCTCGGCGTCGGGGTCGGCCTCGACGGCGGCGGCCAGCTCGGCGTGGACCTCGGCGGGCAGCTCGACCGGGAGGAGGCCGTTCTTGAGGGCGTTGTTCCGGAAGATGTCGGCGAACAGGGGAGCCAGCACCGCCTTGATCCCGAAGCCCTGGAGGGCCCAGGCGGCGTGCTCGCGCGACGACCCCGACCCGAAGTTGGCCCCGGCCAGCAGGACCGCCCGGCCGGCCATCTCCGGCCGGTTGAGGACGAACCCCTCCCTCGGGGCGCCGTCGGCGTCGTAGCGCCAGTCGGCGAACAGCCCCTCGCCCAGCCCGGCCTTGCTGGTCCCCTTGAGGAACCGGGCCGGGATGATCTGGTCGGTGTCGACGTTGTCGGCCAGCAGGGGGACGAGCTTGCTGGTGAACGGCCGCAGCGGCTCGGGCATCGCTACACCCCCGTCCTCTCGACCAGCGGGCGGGCGTCGGCGATCCGGCCGGCGATGGCCGAGGCGGCCGCGGTCAGGGGGCTGGCCAGGAAGGTGCGCCCGCCGGCGCCCTGGCGGCCCTCGAAGTTGCGGTTGGAGGTCGACACCGCGTACTGGCCCGGGGCCAGCTGGTCGCCGTTCATGGCCAGGCACATCGAGCAGCCGGCCTCGCGCCACTCGGCCCCGGCGGCCCGGAACACCTCGGCCAGGCCCTCGGCCTCGGCCTGGCGCTTGACGTCCTGGGAGCCGGGCACGACCAGCACCCGCACCCCCGGGTCGACCTTGCGGCCCCGCAGCAGCTGGGCCGCCTGACGCAGGTCGGAGATGCGCGAGTTGGTGCAGGAGCCGATGAAGACCACGTCCACCGGGCGGCCCAGCAGCGGCTCTCCCGGTTGGAGATTCATGTAGCCGAGCGCCTTGGCCAGGGCCTGGCGGGCCGCCGGGTCGGCGGCGTGGTCGGGGTCGGGCACCCGGCCGGAGATGGGCAGCCCCATGCCCGGGTTGGTGCCGTAGGTGACCATCGGCTCGAGCTGGCCGGCGTCCAGGGTCACGGTCCGGTCGAAGACCGCCCCGTCGTCGCCGGGCAGGGTCCGCCAGTCGGCCAGGGCCCGGTCCCAGGCCTCGCCCCGGGGGGCGTAGGGCCGGCCGGCCACGTACTCGAAGGTGGTGTCGTCGGGGGCGACCATGCCCGCCCGGGCCCCGCCCTCGATCGACATGTTGCAGATGGTCATCCGCTGCTCCATGGCCAGGGCGCGGATGGCCGGGCCGCTGTACTCGAACACGTGCCCGGTGCCGCCGCCGACGCCGATCTTGGCCAGCAGGGCCAGGATCACGTCCTTGGCCGTGACCCCGGGGGCCAGGCGGCCCTCGACCCGGACCTCGAAGGTCTTCGGCCGGCGCTGGAGCAGGGTCTGGGTGGCCAGGACGTGCTCGACCTCGCTGGTCCCGATCCCGAAGGCCAGGGCCCCGAAGGCGCCGTGGGTGGAGGTGTGGGAGTCGCCGCAGACAATCGTCATGCCCGGCTGGGTCAGGCCCAGCTCGGGGCCGATGACGTGGACGATGCCCTGGTGGGGGCTGTGCATGCCGTGCAGGGGGATGCCGTGCTCGGCGCAGTTGCGCTCCAGCCGCTCCACCTGGGCCCTGGCCAGCTCGTCGACGATCGGCAGGGACCGGTCCGAGGTCGGCACCGAGTGGTCGGCGGTGGCCAGGGTCAGGTCGGGCCGGCGGACCTTCAGGCCGCGGGCGGCCAGCCCGGCGAACGCCTGGGGCGAGGTCACCT
>DATABK010000562.1:0-1869 GCA_036259695.1 Actinomycetes bacterium
CGCATCGGCCACTTCGTCGAGGCCCAGGTGCTCCAGGCCATCGGCGTCGACTATGTCGACGAGTCCGAGGTGCTGTCGCCGGCCGACGAGGCCCACCACATCGACAAGTGGCAGTTCACCGTGCCCTTCGTCTGCGGGGCGACCAACCTGGGCGAGGCCCTGCGCCGGATCGGCGAGGGCGCCCGGCAGGGCCGGACCGGGCCGCTCCCGGTCGTCGCGGGTGCCGGCCGGGGTGACCATCGAGCGGCCGCCCCGGTCGCGGACCAGGCCCTGCTCCAGCCCGGTCCGCGGGCCGGCCATGAGCGACCCCGACCCCTCGGCCACGCCGGCCGCGCGGCCGGCGGCCCCCGGCCCGAGCAGGGCACAGAACAGCCCCAGGGTCAGGAGCGCCCCGGTGGCCCGCGGTCGCCGGGTCAGGTGCATGGTGCCCCGACGGTAGCGCACCCCGAGCCCGCTGGTGTAGCCTGGGAACTCGAAATGTGCCCCTGAGCAGGCAAAACGGAGCCGCTCAGGGCGGATCTCGAAGACGGCGAGGAGTCCCCAGCATGGAGCCGAGCAACCAGATCACCGGCACCGCGCGGGTCAAGCGCGGCCTGGCCGAGATGCTCAAGGGCGGCGTCATCATGGACGTCGTCACCGCCGACCAGGCCAAGATCGCGGAGGAGGCCGGGGCCGTGGCCGTCATGGCCCTGGAGCGGGTGCCGGCCGACATCCGCGCCCAGGGCGGGGTGGCCCGCATGAGCGACCCCGAGCTGGTCCACCAGATCATGGACGCCGTCTCCATCCCGGTGATGGCCAAGGCCCGCATCGGCCACTTCGTCGAGGCCCAGGTGCTCCAGGCCATCGGCGTCGACTACGTCGACGAGTCCGAGGTGCTGTCGCCGGCCGATGAGGCCCACCACATCGACAAGTGGCAGTTCACCGTGCCCTTCGTCTGCGGGGCGACCAACCTGGGCGAGGCCCTGCGCCGGATCGGCGAGGGCGCGGCCATGATCCGCTCCAAGGGCGAGGCCGGCACCGGCAACGTGATCGAGGCGGTGCGCCACATGCGCGCCATCGCCGGCGGCATCCGCCGCTTGGCCGGGCTGCGAGAGGACGAGCTGTTCGCGGCCGCCAAGGAGCTGGCCGCCCCCAACGACCTGGTCGCCGAGGTCGCTGCCCAGGGCCGGCTTCCGGTGGTGCTGTTCACCGCCGGCGGGATCGCCACCCCGGCCGACGCGGCCATGATGATGCAGCTGGGCGCCGACGGGGTGTTCGTGGGGTCGGGCATCTTCAAGTCCGGCGACCCGGCCCGGCGGGCCCGGGCGATCGTCGAGGCGACGACCTTCTTCCGTGACCCGGAGATCGTGGCCAAGGTGTCGCGCGGGCTCGGCGAGCCGATGGTCGGCATCGCCGCCGTGCCCGAGAGCGAGCGCCTGGCCGACCGCGGCTGGTAGCCGGTGGCCGACGCACCCAGGATCGGCGTCCTGGCCTACCAGGGCGATGTCCGCGAGCACCTGGCCGCCCTGGAGGCGGTCGGGGCGGTCCCGGTCGAGGTCCGCAGCCTGGCCGACCTGGCCGAGGTCGAGGGCCTGATCGTCCCCGGAGGCGAGTCGACGGTGATCGGCAAGCTGGCCGACCGCTACGGGCTGCTGGAGCCGTTGCGGGAGCGGGCCGCGGCCGGCCTGCCGGTGTTCGGGACCTGCGCCGGCATGATCTTCCTGGCCCGGGAGGTCGAGGGGCCGCCCCAGGACCTGCTCGGGGTGCTGGACGTGCGGGTTCGCCGCAACGCCTTCGGCCGCCAGGTGGCCTCCTTCGAGGCCCAGGTGGACGTCAAGGGCGTCGACGGCGGCCCGGTCTCGGGGCGTTCATCCGCGCCCCCTGGGTGGC
>DATABK010000563.1:0-2862 GCA_036259695.1 Actinomycetes bacterium
GGCGCACTAACCAGCTCGCTGCAGCTTGACCCATAACGTCGAACGCATCGTCCTGGCCCGGATGGGAACGGCCCGAATAGCAGCTGCTCAAGTTTGTCTGGCGAGCCCCGGCGGCTTGGTGGCCGCAGCCAGACCTCGGCGATCAGCCGGGCGGCGAAACTCAAAATCTCTGCGCGTTGAAACCCTGGCCAACAGCGGTCAGTCATCGTCCCAGGCCATCGCCGCTGTCCGGCCTGTTCCGCAGGTCATGCCACAACCCCGGTTCTCTCTGGCACGGAGGAAGCCAGGGGTGCAAATCCCCTCACCTCCACCCGACCATAGATGACAGCGGCGACGCTGGTCATCGTCGTGTCCGGGGTCGGGCAGACGGGCCGCATAACGGATGGAGAACTCCCAAGTGTGCTCGTTCTGCGGCATGGACGACCACGCCGCGCCTGGCTCGCTGCTCCGCTCCTTCGAGCGCCACCTCCCGGCGCGGAAGCGGCCAAGGCCGACCTTGAACCCTTCCTGGGTGACATCCTGCGCCGCCGCAGCGCCGACACGGCTACGCGTTACGAGGAACGCGACCGTCTCGTCCTCGTCCCCGCGTCTACTCACCGAGTCGTAGTCCCCGGATGGCTCGTATCTCCTGGGGTCGAACCCCTTCATGCCTACAGTTCCCTGCCTGGCGGCGGACCGCCTATCGGGGGGCGGGCGGGATGTTCTGGTTGCGGCGGAACAGGTTGTCCGGGTCCCAGCGGCGCTTCACCTCGACCAGCCGGTCCCAGGTGGGGCCGGGGTAGGCCTGGCGGACCCGCTCGGGTCCCTCATCCGCGAGGAAGTTGACGTAGGCGCCGTGGTCGTCCCGGACCAGGGCGGCGGCGAAGTCGTCCACCCAGGCCTGGCGGGCCGCCCGGTCGGTCGGGCCGTCGTAGAAGGCGGCCAGGTTGACCATGATCCGGCTGTGGCGGTGGGCGAAGGCGGTCGCCTCGACCGGGACCCTGGCCATGGCCCCGCCCAGCACCCGCAGCTGGGCAACCCGGAAGGGCGCGTCCGACCGCCGGAGGTGGTCGACGACCGTCTCGGCCACGGGCAGGTCGACGGCGTCGACGAACATGGTGCTGGCCACCACGGTCGGGTGGTACTCCTCCTCTTCGGGCGGGAACAGCTCCGGGTACTTGATCGGCCGGACCATGTCGGCGACCGGGGTGGCCAGGGCCCGGAACGGCGCCATCGCCCGCTCCCCCGCCTCCAGGTCGCCGGCGTAGGCCATGACGGCCATCACCACCAACTGGCCGTGCTGCTCGGCGGGGATGAACGGCAGGGGCATGGCCGGCATCACGTTGGCGATGGCCGACAGCTCCTCGGGGGCGGCCTCGGCCGCGGCCACGAACCCGGCCACCACCTCGGGGGTGGCCGGCAGCAGCAGCACCCCGCCCACGATCGTGTCCACGGGGTGCAGCCGGAACCTGAGGCGGGTGGCGACCCCGAAGTTGCCCCCGCCGCCCCGGATGGCCCAGAACAGGTCGGGGTGGTGGTCGTCGTCGACCTCCAGGACCCGGCCGTCGGCGGTCACCAGCTCGGCCGCGAGCAGGTTGTCGATGGTCAGCCCGTGCTTGCGGACCAGGTAGCCGACCCCGCCGCCCAGGGTCAGCCCGCCGATCCCGACCGAGCCGGTGTCGCCGAAGCCGGTGGCCAGCCCGTGGGCGGCCGCCGCGGTGGTGTACTCCCCGGTCGTCAGGCCCGTCTCGGCCCAGGCGGTCCGGCCCTCCGGGTCGATCTCCAGCCCCTTCATGGCCGACAGGTCGAGCAGGATGCCGCCCTCGGTGGTGCTGTGCCCGGCGGTGCTGTGACCGCCGCTGCGGACGGCCAGCTCCAGGCCCGTGTCCCGGGCCAGGCCGACCACCCGGGCGACCTCGGCCGCGCCAGCCGGGCGGATGATCGCGGCCGGCCGCCGGTCGAACCCCCCGTAGAAGGACGTCCGGGCGGCGTCGTAGCCGGGGTTGCCGGGCGCCAGCACCTGGCCGGGGAAGCTGGACTGCAGGGCAGGGACCGACAGGGTTGTGGTGGACATAGGAGCTCCTCCTCGAGTCATGCGTCCTTGCCGCAAGCTAGGGAGCCGACCGGCCGCCGCCATCACCCGAAGGTGTGATGATCGGCGCCCGCAGGTGGGATCCGCGCCGGGCCCGGACCCACCCTTCTCGATCACGGCCGCATGGTGACGAGCACGATCGCCACCGCCAGGGCGGTGTCCAGGACCAGGCAGAACTCGGCCAGGGAGCGGACGACGACCCGGTTGGCGCGGTAGTGGTCGGCGTCCCAGGCGGCGTGGCCGAGGAGACCGGCGGCCACCAGATAAGCCCCCAGCGCCGGGTCGACCACCAGGGCGGCGCCGGCGACGCCGCCGACGCCGGCCAGGGCCAGGTCTGCAGCGGCACCCCGTACCCAGGACGGCCGGCCCCGCCCCCAGGCCATAGACACCCAGGGCGACCGCGCCGACAAGGACGACCCAGGTCGGCTCCAAGCGGTCGCCGAGCAGCCGGGCCACGGTGATGACGGCGACCGTGGCCAAGAACAGCGGCCAGGCCGTGCGCCGGCCGCCTCGCCCGATCACCGCCTCGGCGTGGCGCAGCAGCCGCTCGGCCACGCCCCGGCCGCGCCAGCTCCGATCGACGTAGCGCTGCTCGACCTCGGCGTCCACGACGACCACGAAGCCGGCCGGCGCCGGGGGGTGCGGGTGGTATAGACCGCTCCCGTCGCCCCGGTGATCCCGGCCGCGCCCACCGCCCCGGGCACGAGCAGCCCCACGAGCCCCGACGCGGCCACCCGTCGCACCGTCGGCCATCCCATCACGGCGCGCTTCCGACTCCTTCTCCCGTCTCC
>DATABK010000564.1:0-10276 GCA_036259695.1 Actinomycetes bacterium
GGCGGTGGCGGCGGCCGGGACGGCCTCCACGGCGGCGCCGTCGGTCCCGGTGGCGGCGGCCTCCACGACCCTCGAGCCGGTGTCGCGGCCGTCGCCGACCACGACCACGCCGACCATGCCCGGGTGGGCGTAGCAGAAGAACGGGTAGGTGCCGGCCTGGTTCAGGCGGACGGTGGTGGTGTCGCCGGCGGTGCCGTCCCAGAACCACTCGCGCCCCGGCCGGGCCAGCGGGTGGGCGACCGAGTCGCGGTTGACGATCGTGACCTGGCTGCCCTCGTCGACCCGGAGCACGGTCGGGCTGAAGCAGAGCTCGGTCAGGGCCACGGTGGTGCCACGGCCGTCGGTGGCCGGCCGATGGCAGCCGCCACCCCCGGCCGATGCCGGGACGGCGGTCAGGGCGGTCGCGGCCAGGACGGCCAGGAGCAGGACGACTGCGGGCAGCCGGCGTCGGCGCATGGGCTGGCTCCTCTGGTGCGAGGCTGGTGCCCCTCCTACACCACCGGGCCGCCCCAGGTTCCCTGGCTCAGGCGTCGGCGTCGTGGCCGCCGCGGGGCACGACCACCAGCGGCAGGGCCGAGCGGCGGAGCAGCGGCGAGGAGACGCCGCCCAGCAGGACCCGGCGCAGCGGCCCGTAGGCCCGCGACCCGCAGACCAGCAGATCGGCGTCGCGCCGGTCGAGGGTGGCCAGGGTGTCGACCACCCCACCCTCGAGCAGCTCGGCCTCGGCCTCGACCCGGCCCGCGGCCTGGGCCAGCCCCTTGGCCAGGGCGGCCTGGAACAGCTCGCGGGAGCTGGCCACGAACGCCGCCTCGGCGTCGCGGCCGATCACCGGCAGGTAGACCTCGGCCGGCCGGGGCATCACGCTGACCAGCCGCAGCCGGGCTCGGGCCCGCTCGGCCAGGGCCACGGCGACCTCCAGGGCGTGGCCGCCCTCGGGGGTGTCCAGGAAGGCCACGGCCACCGTGGCCAGCCGCTCGGGCGGCGACTCGCGCAGGCCCCGGGGGGCGACCGCGACCGGGCAGGCCGACCCCTGGAGCAGCCGCTCCCCGGTGCTGCCCGGGTAGGTGCGGCCCATCGGGCCCCGCGAGGAGGAGCCGACCACCACCAGCTCGGCCTGCTCCCGCTCGGCCAGCTCGTGCAGGCCGCGGGACTCCGAGGGGGCGCTGACCTCGCGGAACTCGGCCCCGAGGTTCCCGCCGACCAGCCGCCGGGCCCGGCCAAGGAGCTCGGCGGCCTGCTCGTGCATGAAGGCGACCCACTCGGCGTCGACCCGGCCCACCCCGATCGGGTACTCCTGGGGATGGACGACGGTGACCAGGGGGACGGCCCCGAGCCCGCGGGCCAGCACCAGGCCCAGGGCGAGCGCGTCCTCGCCCGAGTCGGTGCCGTCGAAGCCGATGACGATCGTGGCGGGCACGGCGGTTGCCTCCTCGGGTCAGGGCCGCTCCCGGGCCCGCCGCTCGGTCCGCAGCTGCTCGACCGCGGCCCGGCGCAGGCGCGAGTGGCGGTAGCCGTAGACGACGTAGATGACCACCCCGGCGCCCAGCCAGGCGAAGAAGCGGAGCCAGGTGGTGAAGGGCAGCTGGGCCATCAGGTAGACGCAGAGGGCGATGCCGATGGCCGGGAACACCGGCGAGAACGGCGTCCGGAACGGCCGCGGCATCTCCGGGCGGATCCTCCGGAGGATGATCACCCCCGCGTTGACGAGCACGAAGGCGAACAGGGTGCCGATGTTGACCAGCTCGACGATGACGCTCAGGGGCACGAAGGCGGCCAGGACGGCGATGCCGATGCCGAAGATCCAGGTGAGCCGGACCGGGGTGCCGGTGCGGGGGCTGACCTGGGCCAGGCCCTCGGGGATGAGCCCGTCGCGGGCCATGGCGAACATGATCCGGGTCTGGCCGTACAGGACGGTCAGCATGACGCTGGTGATGGCGACCAGGGCTCCGAAGGCGGTCACGGTCGCGGCCCAGCTGAGCCCGGCCCCCTCCTCGAGGGCGAAGGCGAGCGGGGCCTCGCTCTCCTGGAGCTGGCTGGCCGGCAGGGCCCCGACCGCCATCACCGAGACCAGCACGTACACGAGGGTGGCGATCAGCAGCGAGCCGCAGATGGCGATGGGCAGGTCGCGGCTGGGCCGCTTGGCCTCCTCGCTGCCGGTCGAGACGGCGTCGAAGCCGATGAAGGCGAAGAAGATGATCGAGGCCGCGCTGACCACGCCCCCGTAGCCGTTGGGGGCGAAGGGCCGCAGGTTGTCGGCGGTGAACACGGTGACGGCCACGACGATGAAGAACACCAGCACGGCCAGCTTGACGAACACCATCACGGTGTTGACCCGGGCCGTCTCCCTGGCCCCCCTGGCCAGCAGGGCGGTGACCGACAGCACGATCGCCACCGCGGGCAGGTTGAAGGTGCCGCCGAACTCGGGCGAGGTGGCCAGGGCCTGGGGGATCTGCACCCCGAAGGCGGTGTCGAGGAAGCTGTTGAGGTTGGCCCCCCAGCCGACCGCGACCGCGGCCACCGAGATGCCGTACTCCAGCACCAGGTCCCAGCCGATGATCCAGGCCACGACCTCGCCCAGGGTGGCGTAGGCGTAGGTGTAGGCGCTGCCCGCGATCGGGATCGAGGAGGCCAGCTCGGCGTACGACAGGGCCGAGAACAGGCAGGTCAGGGCGGCCAGGACGAAGGACAACGTGACCGCCGGCCCGGCCTCGCCGGCGCCCTCGCCGATGACCACGAAGATGCCGGTGCCGATGATCGCCCCGACCCCGAGGGCGGTGAGGTCGAGGGCGCCGACCGAGCGGCGCAGGGTGTGGCCCTCCTCGCCGCCCTCGGCGATCAGGATCTCGGTGCTGCGGACCGCGAACGGGCCGAGCTGGCGTCGGCGGACGGAACTCGCCATGGCGGGCCTCCCTCAGCGGTCGTTCAGCGACTGGCGTGGCGCATGGCGGCCCGGGCCTGGTCGACGTCGTCGACCCCGATGACCAGGCGGCTGCCGGTGGCCAGGTACGTCAGGTTCACGTTGATCCCGGCGTCGGCCAGGGGGCCCAGCAGGTCGGCGATCGCGCCCGGCATGTCCTGGATGTCGGCCACGACCACCTCGTGCTCGCCCCGGACCACGAAGCCGGCCCGGCTGGCCGCCTCGCGGGCCCCGGCCGCGTCCTCGACCAGCAGGTGGATGATGCCCTCGGGGCCGAACTGCTGGCCGGAGCAGCCGAGGACGTTGACGTCGGCGTCGGCCAGGGCCCGCGTCAGCTGGGCGAGCGTGCCGGCCTGGTACGGGAGGATGAACATGACGTCCTTCACGCGGCGGCTCCTCCCCTCGGGGACCAGTCGACCTACTTTGGTCCGGGTTCGGGGGGAATGTCCAGCAGCCGCTAGTGCTGGGCCTCGGCCCAGGAGCGGCCGGTGGCCATGGAGACCTCCAGCGGCACCTTGAGCCGGTAGACGCCCCGCATCTCGCGGCGGACGAGCCCGGCCAGTCGCTCCCCCTCGCCCGGGGCGACCTCGAAGACCAGCTCGTCGTGGACCTGGAGGACCATGCGGCTGGCCAGCCCGTCCTCGGTCATGGCCCGGTCCACGGCCACCATGGCCATCTTGATCAGGTCGGCCGCCGACCCCTGGATGGGGGCGTTGAGGGCCATCCGCTCGGCCATCTGCCGCCGCTGCCGCGAGTCCGAGGCCAGGTCGGGGAGGTAGCGGCGCCGGCCGAGGATGGTCGAGGTGTAGCCGTCCCGGCGGGCCTGGGTGACGGTCGCGTCCAGGTACGCCTTGACCTTCCCGAACCGCTCGAAGTAGGCGTCCATCAGCGCCCGGGCCTCGTCCGGGGGGATGCCGATGCCCTGGGCCAGCCCGTAGGCCGACAGGCCGTAGGCCAGGCCGTAGGTGACCATCTTGACCCGGGCCCGCAGGTCGCGGTCGACCTGGTCGGGCGGCAGGCCCCAGACCATCCCGGCCACCGTGGCGTGCACGTCCTCGCCGCCCTGGAACGCCGCCACCAGGGCTTCGTCCCCGGCCAGGTGGGCCAGCACCCGGAACTCGATCTGGGAGTAGTCGGCCACCAGCAGCCCCTCGGCCTCGGGGCCGGCGATGAACGCCCGCCGGATCTCCCGGCCGGCCTCGGTGCGGATGGGGATGTTCTGGACGTTCGGGTTCTGGGTCGAGAGGCGCCCGGTCGAGGTGATCAGCTGGTTGAACTGGGCGTGGATGCGGCCGGTCGACTGCTCGACCAGCTTGGGCAGGGTGTCGACGTAGGTGTTCTTGAGCTTGGCGACCTCGCGGTAGCCGATCAGCGCGTCCAGGATCGGGTGCGGGTCGGTGCTGGCCAGCTGGACCAGGGCGTTGTGGTCGGTGGTGTAGCCGGTCTTGATCCGCTTGGTCTTGGGCAGGCCGAGCTTCTCGAACAGGATCTGCTGGAGCTGGGGGTTGGAGCCGATGTTGAACTCCTCCCCGGCGAGCTGGTAGACGCGGGCCTCGTAGTCGGCCAGGCGGGAGTCCAGCCGGTCGCGGATCTCGTCCAGCACCGACAGGTCGACGGCGATGCCGACCTGCTCGAGCTTGGCCAGGATCGGGACCAGGGGCAGCTCGACGTCGCCGACCAGCCGCCCGACCTCCATGGCGGCCAGCTCCTCGCCCAGCTTGACGGCCAGCTCCCCCACCGCCTGGGCCCGCAGGCACCAGTCGGGCCAGGTCTCGTCCTCCCCGGCGGTGTCCAGGGCCAGCTGGGTGCCCTCCCCGGCCGGCTGCTCGTCGGTGCCGGCGCCCTCGGGCCGCAGCTCCTTGCGCAGGTACCGCAGGGCCAGGTCGGCCAGGTCGTAGGTCCGCTGGGCCGGCAGGGTCAGGTAGGCGGCCAGCGCCGTGTCCATTCCCAGCCCGCGCAGCTCCCACCCGCGCGCCCAGGCCGCCAGGTACAGGTACTTGGCGTCATGCACCAGCTTGGGCCGCTCGGGGTCGCCGAGCAGGCCGGCCAGGGCCTCCAGGTCCTCGGGGCCGGCCCCGTCCTCGAGGTCGAGCCAGACCGCCCCGCCGTCCTGGGTCCCCTCGTTCACCGGGGCACCCCCGTGGGGTTCCCCGGACCCCTCCGGGGCCCACAGCCCGGCGCCGGTCAGCTCGGCCCGGCCGGGGCTGGTGCGCAGGCGGGCGGCCAGGGCGATCGGCCGGCCGGCGGGGACCGCGGCCAGCCAGCTGGCCAGCTCGCCCTTGGCCAGGCGCCGGGCGTCGACCTCGAACCCGGCGTCGACCGGGCCGGTCTCGACCGTGGTCGCGAACAGCCGCTCCCGCAGCGGGTGGAACTCCAGGGTGTCGAACAGCCGGTGGATCTCGGCCCGGTCCCATGGCCCCATGCGCAGGTCGCGGGCCCCGACCGGCAAGGGCACGTCGTCGCGCAGCCGCATCAGCTGCTTGTTGCGGAGCACGTCGGAGGCGTGGGCGAGCAGGTTCTCCTTGAGCTTGCCCCGCTGCTCGTCGGCGTGGGCCACCACCTCCTCGGCCGTGCCGTAGGTCTGGACCAGCTTGGTGGCGGTCTTGTCGCCGACCCCGGGGACGCCCGGCAGGTTGTCCGAGGGGTCGCCGCGGAGGGCGGCCACGTCGATGTAGCGCTCGGGCGGCACCCCGTAGCGCTCGAGCACGGCCGCCTCGTCGTAGATGGCGGTGTCGGTGATGCCGCGCCGGGTCATCATCACCCGGACGTCGGCCTTGTCGTCGATGAGCTGGAGGTTGTCCCGGTCGCCGGTGACGACCAGCACCGGCAGCCCCTCCTCCCGGGCCTCCTTGACCAGGGTGGCGATCAGGTCGTCGGCCTCGTAGCCGGGGACCTCGACCACCGGGATGCGCAGGGCGGCCAGCACCTCGCGGACCAGCGGCATCTGGGAGCTGAAGTCGTCGGGGGTGGTCCGGCGGTTCGCCTTGTAGCCCTCGTAGACGTCGTGGCGGTAGGCGGGCCGGCCCAGGTCGAAGCAGACCGCGATCCGGTTCGGGGAGAAGTCGCCGAACAGCTTGACCAGCATGGTGGTGAACCCGTAGACGACGTTGGTCAGCTGCCCCGTGGTCGTCTGCAGGTCGCTGGGCAGGGCGAAGAAGGCCCGGAAGGCGAGGCTGTGCCCGTCCAGCAGGACCAGCGGGGACGTGGAAGGCGGTGCGGAAGTGGCCACGCAGGCGAGTCTATCAACCGCCTCCGTCGGGACCGACCATGCTGTCCACCCTGGTGGTGACACGGCGCCGCATGGTCAGCCGGGTGCCGTCCTGGATCCGCTGGAGCCGCACCTCGTCGACCAGCTGGAGGATCAGCCACAGGCCCCGCCCGCCCGTCTGCAGGGCAGGCGGCGGCTCGGCCGGCAGGCGGGGCAGGCCGGGGGTGGGCCCGGCGTCGCGCACGGTCATCTCGACCCACTCACCGTCGGACTCCACCGACACCAGCACCGGCTCCCCGGCGCGGGAGCCATGGCGGATGGCGTTGCTGACCGCCTCGTCGAGGGCGAGGAGGACGTCGGCCAGCACCTGCTCGTCGACGTCCTCCAGCGTCCGTGCGACCGAGCGCCGGAGGTCGGGAATGTAGCTGGAGCTGGGTGGCACACGCAGGTTCACGGGTGCGCCTTACCCCGATGGTGGACGGCCTCAAACCGTTGCCTGAGGATCTCGTCTTGATCGATACGGATGACGGGACCGGGCTACGGTCGTTCCGGCCAGGACATCACCCGGCCGAGCTAGGTGGGAGGAAACCCAGCCGAGGGCGGCGACGCATCGTCGCAGGTGCCACCTGCGGTGATGCTGAACCCGTTGCGGCACAAGGGATTCACGCGTTTGACCCGGCCCGGCCCGGCTGTTAGCGTGCCCTACCTCGGGGTCCCCACGGGGGCCCCGAGGTCCGTCCGGCGCGGGGGTCCGAGGACCGAGTAGAGAACGCGCGCACTCGGGGAAGGTGCGCGAACGGAGCCAAAGGCTCTCGGACCCTCGCCGGACAGGCGTCCGGCGGAAGGCCCCGCCGCTTCTCCTATTCCTCGCCCAGGTACGCCTTGCGGACCTGTTCGTTTTCGAGCAGGGCGCTGGCTTCGTCCTCGAGGACGATCCTGCCGGTCTCGATCACGTAGCCGCGGTGGGCCAGGCTGAGGGCCTGGGCGGCGTTCTGCTCGACCAGCAGGACGGTCATGCCCTGCTCGTTGATGTCGCGGATGGTGTCGAAGATGGTCTGGACGACCAGCGGGGCCAGCCCCATCGACGGCTCGTCGAGCAGCAGCAGCCTCGGCCGGGCCATCAGCGCCCGCCCCATGGCCAGCATCTGCTGCTCGCCCCCGGACAGGGTCCCGGCGGCCTGCCTGGCCCGCTCCTTGAGGATCGGGAACAGGTCCATGATCCGGTCCATGTCCTCGCGCTGGCCGGTGGCGTCGCGGCGGATGAACGCGCCCATGTCGAGGTTCTCGCGCACGCTCATGCGCGGGAAGATGCGGCGGCCCTCGGGCGACTGGGCCACCCCCAGACCGACGATCTCGTGCGCCGGGAGCAGGTCGATCCGCTGCCCCTCGTAGAAGATCGCCCCGTCGCGCGGTCGCAGCAGCCCCGACACGGTGCGCAGGGTGGTGGTCTTGCCGGCCCCGTTGGCGCCGATCAGGCAGACGATCTCGCCCCGGTTGACGTGGAACGACAGCCCCTTGACGGCCTCGATGTTGCCGTAGAAGACGTGGATGTCCTTGACGTCGAGCAGGGGCTCGTCCATCTACGACGCCGCCTTCCCGAGGTAGGCCTCGATGACCTTGGGGTCGCGCTGGACCTCCCGCGGCAGGCCCTCGGCCAGCTTCTCGCCGTGGTCGAGCACGGTCACCCGGTCCGAGATCCCCATGAGGAACTTCATGTCGTGCTCGATGACCACGATCGACAGCCCCTGGGCGCGGATCCGCTGCACCAGCCCGGCCGCCCTGGCCGTCTCCTGCGGGTTCATGCCGGCCGTGGGCTCGTCCAGCAGGACGAGCTTGGGCTCGGTGGCCAGGGCCCGGGCGATCTCCAGCCGCCGCATGTCGCCGTAGGGCAGGTTGCGGGCCAGCTCGTCGCCCTTGCCGGCCAGGCCGACGAACTCCAGCAGCTCGGCCGCGCGCTCGAAGCTCTCCCGCTCCTCGCGCCGGAACCGCGGCCCGCGGATCACCGAGGACAGCACGCCCTCCCGGGTCCGGCAGTGCCGGCCGACGAGGACGTTCTCGCGGGCGGTCATGTTCGAGAACAGCCGGAGGTTCTGGAAGGTCCTGGCGATGCCGAGCTTGGTGATGCGGTCCGGGGAGAGGCCGTTGATCCGCCGGCCCTCGAACAGGACGTCGCCGGCGCTGGGGGCGAACATGCCCGTGATGCAGTTGAAGAAGGTGGTCTTGCCGGCCCCGTTGGGCCCGATCAGGCCGATGATCTGGCCCTGCCCGACGGTGAGGTCGACCTCGCGCACGGCAACCAGCCCCCCGAACCGGCGGGTGACCTTGCGCGCCTCGAGGACCGGCGTGCCGTCGCCGCCGGGATCGGGACGGGGCTGCGGCTCGGCCGTGGTCGCCGTCGGATCCGTCATGCGCCGCTCCTGACGTCGAAGAGCTGCTGGGACTCGGCGGCGGCGTCCTCGCCGGTGGCGTGGAGCTCGCGGCGGCGGCGGGCCGAGGGCAGCAGCCCCTCGGGACGGAACCGCATGATCAGGATCAGCGCGAACCCGAAGACCAGGAAGCGGATGTCGGAGAACTCCCGCAGCTTCTCGGGCAGGAAGGTGAGGATGATCGCGCCCAGCACCACCCCGGGTGAGTTGCCGAGGCCGCCCAGCACCACCATGGCCAGGATCAGCACCGAGAACGGGAAGGTGTAGGAGTCGGGCGACACCTGGGTCAGGAGGTGGGCGTTGACGGCCCCGGCCATCCCGGCGAACCAGGCACCGGCCCCGAAGGCCAGCAGCTTGATGATGGTGGTGTTGATGCCCATGGCGGCGGCGGCGACCTCGTCCTCGCGGACCGCCACCCAGGCCCGCCCGATGCGGGAGTCGCTGAGCCGGTAGATGGTGGCCAGGGTCAGCGCGATCAGGGCCAGCAGCAGGTAGAAGTAGACCGAGTTGCCGCTGATCTCGAACCCGGCGAAGGTGAAGCCCTCGCCCATGGACCAGCCGCCGACCGCCGGGTCGGGGATGGAGGAGATGCCGTTCGGCCCCCGGGTGATGGGGTCGAGGTTGTTGAGGGTGATCCGGACGATCTCACCGAACCCGAGGGTGACGATGGCTAGGTAGTCGCCGCGCAGCCGCAGCGTCGGCGCCCCCAGCAGGACCCCGAAGATGGCCGCCACCACCGGGGCGACGATGAACACCACCAGCAGGAACGGGATGTGGAAGTTGACGTTGGTCAGCAGGGCGTTGCCGGTGAGGGCGGCCGTGTAGGCGCCGATGCCGAAGAAGGCGACATAGCCGAGGTCGAGCAGGCCGGCCGCGCCGACGACGATGTTCAGGCCGAGGGAGGCCAGCACGAACAGGCCGGCCTGGGCGGTCACCTGGATCCAGAAGGTGTTGCCCTCCTGGGTGAACGGGAACAGCAGCAGCAGCACCGCCAGCAGGGCGATGGCGAAGCCTTCGTTGCGGCTGAACGGCCCGGAGAGACCCTTGTACACGCCCAGCGTCGACAGGGTGGCCGCCAGCCCGGTGAGGGCGATGAAGAAGCCGAGGAACTCGCCCGGGTCGTCGATCTCGATGCCCTGCAGGAAGACCCCGTAGGCGACCAGCTCGGCGACGACCACGATGGCCAGGTCGACCAGGGCCGACCGCCGCGCCCAGGGCGCGGCCGCCGGGGCCGGCGGAGCCAGCAGCAGGCTCCGGGCGCCCAGCCACACCACCACCCCTCCGGCCGCCGTGACCCAGGGGCCAGGCCCGAGCCGGCCCACCTGGACATCCAGGAACAGGACCAGGGTGGCCGCCCAGATCGCCGGCAGGGAGGCCAGGGAGATGCCCAGGCGGGCCAGGGCTTCGCCGTGGGTCGAGGTCCGCGACCGGCTCCGGAGGACCAGGGCCCCGTAGACCAGGGCGGCCACGGCGAGCAGCAGCGACCAGGTCCGCACGCCGCCGATGCCGAAGTCGGCCAGCCGCCCGGTGAGGGGCACCCCCTCGACCCGCACCGGGGACAGGGTCCAGTAGAGGTAGGACCCGAAGAGCCCCACCAGCCCACCGGCGGGGACGGCGATCAGGGGGAGGCGGGCCCGGTCGCGCATCCGGGCCAGGGCCTCGGCCCGGTTCCCTCGGGCCCGGCCGGCCACGGCCGTCGGCGCGGCCATCAGGCCGCCACCCGCT
>DATABK010000565.1:0-9279 GCA_036259695.1 Actinomycetes bacterium
GTCGGGTGGGCGGCCACCGGGCGGGCGGCCACGGGGCGGGCCGGTGGCCGGCGGGGCCGACGTGCTCCGGGGGATCGGGCTGTTCCTGGGGACCCCGGGGGTGCGGCTGCTCGGGATCCTGCCGGTGGTGCTGGCCGCCCTGCTGGTGCTGGCCCTGCTCGGCCTGCTCGTGGTCTACCTCGACGAGCTGGCCGGCGCCCTGACCCCGTTCGCCGACCGCTGGGACGAGAGCAGCCGCACCCTGGTCCGGGTCGGCGAACGGGGTCAGGGCGCCGGCCTGGCCCTGCTGCTGGGCTCGATGGCTGTCCTGGTGGTGTCGTTCACGGTCATCGCCCAGATCATCGGCCAGCCCTTCTACGAGCGGATCTCGGACCGGGTCGAGCACCAGCTGGGGGTGCAGCGCGACCCGGAGCGGCTCGACGCCCCCTGGTGGTGGACCTTCCCCCGGGCGTCGCTGGAGTCGGCCCTGCTGCTGGCCCTGACCCTGGCCTGCACGGCCCCGCTGTTCGTGCTCGGGCTGATCCCGGTGCTCGGCCAGACCGTCGTCCCCGTCCTCCAGGCCCTGGTCGCCGGGTTCTTCCTGGCCGTCGAGCTGCTGGCCATCCCGCTGGAGCGGCGCGGCCTGCGCCTGGCCGGGCGGCTGCGGTTCGTGTGGCGGCACCGGGCCCAGACCCTCGGGTTCGGGGTCACGGCGTTCCTGCTGTTCCTGGTCCCGCTGATGAACGTGCTGGCCATGCCGGGCGCCGTGGTCGGCGCGACCCTGCTGGTGCGGCGGCTCAGCGGCGAGGAGGCCGGGCCGCCCGGACCACGGTGAGGCGCGAGGCCCGGAAGATGCGGCGGCGGCCGCTGACCACGTTCGTCAGGTCGTAGGCGGGGTCGTCGGGCCCGGAGTTGGCGACCTCGCCGGTCACCCGCCAGACGCCCCGCTCGCCCTGACCCGGCTTGCGGACCTTTACCTCACTGCCCGTCTCGATGTCCTGCATTCCAGGGATCTGGACCTCCACGCCAGCCTCCTTCAGCGGCGGTATCGAACTCATGTTCGAGTGTACTCCAGGCGTGGGTCAGCCACTATCCGAAGTCGAGGTTGAGGCCGCCCCCACCGCCCCCGCTGTGCTTGTGCGGGGCGACCCCCTGGCCCTCGCTGGCCTGGACGACCACGAACCCCGACCCGGCGAAGGCCAGCTGGACGGCCTCGCCGCTGCCCCGGCCGACCAGGGCCCCGAGCTTCATGGTGCGGTGGATGCTGGTCTGGAGGTTGGCGCTCCAGGCGATGGCGGCCTGGGCGTCGACGTAGGTCGGGGCGTCGGTCTGGAGGACCACCGGGGTGCCGTGGGCGGTGACGGCCACCCAGCCGGTGCCCTGGAGGATGGTGTTGAACAGCCCGCCGGCGGCCATCGACGCCCCCTCGATCCGGCGGATGTCCCAGGACAACGTTGGTTCAAAGGCCAGGATGCTGTGCCCGTTGACGCTGAGGGCGTCACCCTCCTCCAGCCGCAGCAGGTGGATCTCGGCGGCGAAGTTGGCCAGGAACAGGTCGCCCCGGCCGCGGCAGCGCATCAGCGGCACCCCCTCGCCGGTGACGGCCTTCTTGAGCATGCGGCCGATGCCGCCCGAGCCCTGGTACTCGAAGTCGACCTCGCCCTGGTAGGCGACCATCGTGCCCTGGCGGGCCATCACCTCCCCGTCCAGGGCGACCCGGAGCATGCGCGGGTTCTGGAGGGCGAAGGCCTCGCCCGAGGCGGCCTCGAGGTTGCTGCCGAACAACTCGCTCCGCACCCGCACCATCTCCTTGCTCGTCAACGGACCGGGCACTCCTACCCGAACCGGGCGGCGATGTCCAGCACCCTCGGCACCTGTTGGTGCCGTTGCGCCCCCGCCCCGGGCGACCTAGATTCGGGCTATGACCGCCGCGCCCAGCCCCGAGCCGACCTTCGACCTCGACCACTACCTGAGCCTTCCTCGGGTGGCCGGGCTGGCCCTGTCCCCTGACGGCGGGCGGCTGGTGACGTCGGTGGCCACCCCGGCCCCGGACGGCAAGAAGTTCCGCAGCGCCCTCTGGGAGCTCGACCCGGCCGGCCGGGCGGCCCCGCGGCGGCTCACCCGCTCGGCCCCCGGCGAGGCCAACGCCGCCTTCCTGCCCGACGGGTCGCTGCTGTTCACCTCGGCCCGCGACGACCCCGAGGCCGCCCCCGACGCCAAGCCGGACGACGAGGTGGCCCGGCTGTGGCTGCTGCCGGCCGCAGGCGGCGAGGCCCGCCCGGTGGCCACCACCCCGGCCGGGATCGACCTGCTGCGGGTGGCCAGGGACGCCGGCACGGTGGTGTACCGCACCGACCTGTACCCGGGGGCCGATGACCTGGAGGCCGACGAGCGGCGCGACAAGGCCCGCCGCGACGCCGGGGTCAGCGCCCTGCTGTTCGAGACCTATCCGATCCGCTACTGGGACCACTACCTGGGGCCGCGGGCGCCGCGGCTGTTCGCGGCCGCCCCACCCGCCGCCGGCGACGACGAGCGGATGGCCCCGGGTCGGCCCCTGACCCCGGCCCCGGGCCGGGCCCTGGACGAGGCCGACGTGGCCGTCACCCCGGACGGGCGGACGGTGGTCTGTGGCTGGGACACCGGCGAGGTCACCAACCCGCGGTCGCTGCTGGTGGCCATCGACGTGGCCGGCGGCGAGCGGCGGGTGCTGCTCGACGACCCGGCGTCCTCGGTCGGCCGGGTGGCCTGCTCCCCCGACGGCCGGCTGGTGGTGTGCGAGCGGATCTGGCACGGCGACCCCGACCACGCCCTCGACGTCGGCCTGTGGCTGGTCGACCTGGACAGCGGCGAGGGCCGCGACCTGGTCGCCGGGCTCGACCTGTGGCCGCTGGAGCCGGTCTGGGCGGCTGACAGCCGGGCCGTGTTCTTCGTCGCCGACGAGAACGGGCGCACCCCGGTGTTCCGGGTCGAGGTCGGCGGCGACGCCGACGGGCAGGTGACCCGCCTCAGCGCCGAGGGCGCCTTCTCCGACCTGTGCCCGGACCCGGGCGGGCGGCGGCTGTACGCCCTGCGGGCCACCATGGCCTCCCCGGCCGAGGCGGTCGCCCTGGATGCGGCCGCCGCCGACCAGCGGCCCGAGCCGCTGCCCACCCCCGGCCTGCCCCTGGCCGTGCCCGGCTCCCTGACCGAGGTCGAGACCCGGGCCGGCGACGGCACCCGGCTGCGGGGCTGGCTGGCCGTGCCCGCCGGCGCCTCCGAGGACCGCCCGGCCCCGCTGGTGGTGTTCATCCACGGCGGGCCGCTGTCGTCCTGGTCGGCGTGGAGCTGGCGCTGGAACCCGTGGCTGCTGGCCGCCCGCGGCTACGCCGTCCTGCTCGGCGACCCGGCCCTGTCCACCGGCTACGGGCAGTCGTTCGTGGAGCGGGGCCGGGGCCGCTGGGGCGCCGAGCCCTTCACCGACCTGATGGCCCTGGTCGACGCCACCGTGGCCCGCCCCGAGATCGACGAGGGCCGGACGGCGGCCATGGGCGGGTCCTTCGGCGGCTACATGGCCAACTGGGTGGCCGGCCAGACCGACCGGTTCCGCTGCATCGTCACCCACGCCAGCATCTGGTCGCTGGAGCAGTTCCACGGCACCACCGACCACGCCGCCTGGTGGGAGCGGGAGTTCGGCTCGCCCGAGGCCATGCCCGAGCGCTACCGGGACCACTCTCCCGACCGCCACCTGGACCGGATCCGCACCCCCATGCTGGTCATCCACGGCGAGCGCGACCACCGGGTCCCGGTCGGCGAGGCCCTGCGCCTGTGGACCGACCTGACCAGGTTCGGGGTCGAGGCCAAGTTCCTCTACTTCCCCGACGAGAACCACTGGATCCTGACCCCGCCCCACGTCCGCGTGTGGTACGAGACCGTGCTCGCCTTCCTCGACGAGCACGTGCTCGGCAAGGACTGGGCCCGCCCGGAGCTCCTCTAGCCGCCAGGAGGCCGCGTGCTCGACCCGTCCAACCCGGCCCATGCCCGCGCCGACCGGCGCCTGCGTTCGGAGCCGGTGGCCTGGCTGACCACCGTCCGGGCCGACGGGCAGGCCCAGAGCACCCCGGTGTGGTTCCTGTGGGACGGCGACACCTTTCTGCTCTACAGCCAGCCGGACGCTCAGAAGGTCCGTAACGTCGCCTCCAACCCCAAGGTGTCGCTGCACCTCAGTGACGACGGGGCCGGCGACGACGTGGTCACCTTCGAGGGCGCGGCCGCGGTCGAGCCCGAGACCGCGCGGGCCGACCGGGTCGAGGCCTACCTGGCCAAGTACCAGGCCGCGATCGCCGCCCTTGGGTACGAGCCGGGGCCGTTCGCCCGGACCTACTCGACGGCCATCCGGGTCCGCCCGACCCGGGCCCGGGTCTGGTAGGCCGTGGCCCTGCTGCCGGAGATCCGGGCCCTGCTCGACCAGCAGGCGGCCTCGGGCCGGCCACCGCTGCAGCGGCAGTCGGTCGCCCAGGCCCGGGCGTTCCATGACCAGGACGCCTCGGCCCTGAACGGCCCGGCGGCGCCGGTGGCCTCGGTGCAGGACCGGGTCGTGCCCGGGCCGGCCGGGGAGCTGCCGGTGCGGGTCTACACCCCCGAGGGCTCCCCGCCGTTCCCGATCGTGGTCTGGTTCCACGGCGGCGGCTGGGTGGTCGGGACCCTGGACACCTACGACCCGCTGTGCCGGGCCCTGGCCGCGGCCGTGCCCGCGGTGGTCGTGTCGGTCGACTACCGGCTGGCCCCCGAGCACCGCTGGCCGGCCGCGGTCGAGGACGCCTATGCGGCCACGCTGTGGGCCTCGCGGCACGCGGCCGAGCTCGGCGGGGCCCAGCACCGCCTGGCCGTGGCCGGCGACAGCGCCGGCGGCAACCTGGCCGCGGTGGTCGCCCTCGGCGCCCGCGACCGGGGCGGGCCACAGATCGCCTTCCAGCTGCTCGTCTACCCGGCGCTGGACGCGGCCGGCGACACCGGGTCCTGGCGCGAGTTCGCCGACGGCTTCTACCTGACCGCGGCCGGGATGCGCTGGTACTGGGACCACTACCTGGGCGAGGCCGACGGCACGGCCCCCGACGCCTCACCGGCCAGGGCCGCCTTCTTCGGCGGGCTGCCGCCGGCCCTGGTCATCGGGGCGGAGCACGACATCCTCCGCGACGAGGGCGAGGCCTACGCCGCCCGCCTGGCCGACGCCGGGGTGGCGGCCACCGCCAGCCGCCACCCCGGGGTCGTCCACGGCTTCTTCCGCTGGCGGGCCGTGACCCCCGCCGCCGACACCGCCCTCCAGGAGGCCGCCGCCGCCCTCCGGAAGGCCCTGGCCGGTCCCTAGTCCGGGATCTGGACCTTGTCGAGGCCCTTCTCGGCCGCCGGGAACTTGGGGCTCATGGCCTCCAGGGTGTCGGCGATGGTCCGGGCCACGACCAGGTTGCGGTACCACTTGTTGTTGGCCGGGACCACGTACCAGGGCGCGTAGTCGGTCGAGCACTCGTTGACCGCGTCCTCGAACGCCGCCTGGTAGTCGTCCCAGTAGGCGCGCTCCTTGAGGTCGTTGGCCGAGAACTTCCAGCGCTTGTCCGGGTCGGCCAGGCGGCTCTCC
Organism: Actinomycetes bacterium; assembly: GCA_036259695.1. Classification (GTDB taxonomy): domain Bacteria; phylum Actinomycetota; class CALGFH01; order CALGFH01; family CALGFH01; genus CALGFH01. Next base: position 5,591 of record DATABK010000565.1, read on the forward strand.
AGCCGCCGCTTCTGCTCGTCCTTGGAGATGTGGAGGAAGAACTTGAGGACCGTCACCCCGTCGGAGGTCAGCGCGTACTCGAACTGGTTGATGGCCTCGTACCGGGGCCGCCAGACCGACTCGGGGACCAGGTCCTTGACCCGGACGATGAGCACGTCCTCGTAGTGGGAGCGGTTGAAGATGTGGATCATGCCCTTGGGCGGCGCCTTCTGGTGGTAGCGCCAGAGGAAGTCGTGGGCCGCCTCCTCGTTCGAGGGCGCCTTGAACGACCACACCTGGCAACCCTGGGGGTTGACCCCCTGGAACACGCCCTTGATGGTGCCGTCCTTGCCGCCGGTGTCCATCGCCTGGAGGACGATCAGCAGGCTGCGCTTCTGCTCCCCGTACAGCCTGGCCTGGAGGTCGCTGATGCGGTCACGGTGCCGCTTCAGCTCGTCGCTGACGTCCTTCTTGCGCTGGTAGTGCTCGGACTCGTCGGGGTCGATGTCGGCCAGCCGCACCCGCGTGCCCGGCTCGACCCGGAACCGCGGGTAGTCCGGCGCCGGCGGCGGCTCGGTGACCACCGACCGCTCGGGATGGGTGACGTCGGCCGCCCGGTCGACCACCCCGGCCGCCGCCGTGGCCGCCGTGGCGGATGTGCGCTTGGCCCCGGTCGTGCCGCGGGCTGTGCCGCTCTGGCTGGTCCTCCCGGTCGTGGTGCCGCGCCCCGTGCCCCGACCGCCGCTCCTGGTCCGCTCCGCCACTGTGGCCCCCTTCCTCCGCTGGGTGACCACCGACCCCTACCCGCCGAAGCGGGACTCGAACGTTCCAGTGGAGTCCTAGGAGGTCGGCTTCTCGGGCGGGCCCTCGTCGGCCGGGTCCGAGGCGGCCTGGTCGGGCTCGGACGGCGGGTGCCAGCGGGCGACCAGCGAGCGGGCCGCCCTGGCCTCGTCGAGCCGCCCGACCGGGGCCGTCACCGGCGCCTGGTGGAGCGGGTGCGGGTCGGCCTCGGCCTGGGCGGCGATCTCGAGCATGGCGTCGGCGAAGCTGTCCAGGGTCTCGAGGCTCTCGGTCTCGGTCGGCTCGACCATCAGCGCCTCCTCGACAATCAGCGGGAAGTAGACCGTCGGCGGGTGGAACCCGCGGTCGATCAGCCCCTTGGCGATGTCGAGGCCCCGGGCCCCCTGGCCCTTCTGCTTGCGGGCCGAGAGCACGAACTCGTGCATCACCGGCCGCGACGGGTAGCCGAGCTGGTAGGCCGGTGACAGCCGCTCCAGCAGGTAGTTGGCGTTGAGCACGGCCCGCTCGGCCACCCCCCGGAGCCCCTCGCCGCCGTTGGCCAGCAGGTAGGCGAAGGCCCGGACCAGGATCCCGAAGTTGCCGTTCCAGCCGTGCACGCGCCCGATCGACCGGGGCCGGTCGGTGTCCCACCGGTAGAAGGTTTCCTCCGGGGAACCCCCCTGGGCTCCCCCGGACCCCCCCGGCCCGTCCCTGACCACCACCGGCGCGGGCAGGAAGTCGGCCAGGTGCTCGGCCACCACCAGCGGCCCGGCCCCGGGCCCACCGCCCCCGTGCGGCGTGGCGAACGTCTTGTGGAGGTTGAGGTGGACGACGTCGAAGCCCATGTCGCCCGGCCGGGCCTTGCCGAGGATGGCGTTGAAGTTGGCCCCGTCGTAGTAGAGCTGCCCCCCGACCCCGTGGACGAGCTCGGCCACCCGGGCGATGTTGCGCTCGAACAGCCCCAGGGTGTTGGGGTTGGTGATCATGAACGCGGCCACGTCGGTGTCCAGGACCTTCTCGAGCGCCGTCAGGTCGACCAGCCCCTCGGGGCTGCTGGGCACCGTGGTCGCCTCGAACCCGGCCAGGCGGACCGACGCCGGGTTGGTCCCGTGGGCGGAGTCGGGGATGACCACCCGCCGCCGCGGGTCGTTGCGGGCCTCGTGGTGGGCCCGGATGATCAGCAGCCCGGTCAGCTCGCCGTGGGCCCCGGCGGCCGGCTGGAAGGTGGCCGCGGCCAGCCCGGTCAGCTCGCACAGGGCGTGCTCCAGGCGGGCCAGCAGCTCCAGCGCCCCCTGGACCTGCTCGGCCGGCTGGGCCGGGTGCAGCCGCGCGAACCCGGGGAGGGCGGCGGCCGCCTCGGCGACCTTGGGGTTGTACTTCATGGTGCAGGACCCAAGCGGGTAGAACCCGAGGTCGACGGCATAGTTCCGGTGGGCCAGCCGAGTGTAGTGCCGCACCAGGTCGCGTTCGGACACCTCCGGCAGCCGTACCGCCGAGGTCCGCCCGAACCCGGCCGGCAGCACCTCGTCCGGGCCGACCTCGGGCAGCCCCCCGCCGTCGGGGAAGCTGGAGGCCCGCCGACCCGGCGACGACCGTTCGAAGATGAGCCGCTCGGGCTCTCCCTCCAGCCCCCCGGCGGCCCACGGCACCGCCTCGAAGGCCCGGCGCCGGGTCGGGCTGGCCTGGGTGGCGTCGCTGCCGTTGGTCGCGTCGGTCACCGGGCCACCTCCTCACCCTCGCGGCGTCGATCGCCGTCGGTTGCCCCCAGCTCGGCCAGGACCGTGGCCATGGCGTCGGCCAGGCGGTCGATGTCCTGCTTGGTCCGGCGCTCGGTGACCGCGACCAGGAGGCCGTCCTCGAGGCCGGGAGCCAGCCCGGCCAGGGGCAGCCCGGCCAGCAGGCCGTGGTCGACCAGGCGGCGGCTGACCTCGGCCGGGTCGGCCGGCAGCCGGACCACGAACTCCTTGACGAACGGCTGGTCGCCGAAGGCCAGCCGCACCCCGGGGATGGCGGCCAGCCGGTCGGCCGCGTAGCGGGCCGCCCGCAGGCACAGCCGCCCCAGCTCCTCCAGCCCCTGGGGCCCCAGCCAGCTCAGGTACACCGAGGCGGCGATGGCGTTCAGGGTCTGGTTGGTGCAGATGTTGCTGGTCGCCTTCTCCCGCCGGATGTGCTGCTCCCGAGCCTGCAGGGTGAGCACGAACGCCCGCCGCCCGGCCGTGTCCAGCGTCTCCCCGACCAGCCGCCCCGGCAGCCGCCGCACGTCCTCCGGCCGGCAGGCCAGGAACCCGAACGCCGGGCCACCGAAGTTCGGGTGGTTGCCGAGCCCCTGGCCCTCCCCGACGACGACGTCGGCCCCGAGCCGCCCCGGCGGCTCGAGCACCCCCGCGGTGAGGGGGTCGAAGGTGACCAGCAGCCGCGCCCCGACCCCGTGGGCCAGGTCGGCCGCCGCGGCCACGTCCTCGACCACCCCGAAGAAGTTGGGCTGGGCCAGCAGCACCGCCGCCGTCTGGTCGCTGGCCTTGCCCCGCACCTCGTCCAGGTCGGTGTGCCCGTCGAGGGCGCCGACCTCGACCAGCTTGATGTCGAGGCCCTGGCTGTAGGTCTCCAGCAGCTCCCGGACCCGCGGGGCCACGGCCGCACTCACCAGCAGCTCGCTGCGCCGGGTGGTGGCCACGGCCATGGTCGCGGCCTCGGCCACCGCCGAGGCGCCGTCGTACAGGGAGGCGTTGGAGATCTCCAGACCGGTCAGCTCGCTGATCAGCGTCTGGTACTCGAACAGGGCCTGGAGGACGCCCTGGCTCATCTCCGGCTGGTAGGGGGTGTAGGAGGTGGCGAACTCCCCCCGCCCGGCCAGGTACCAGACCGAGGCCGGCACGTAGTGGTCGTAGACCCCGGCCCCGAGGAAGCAGGTGAGCTCGTCCAGGTGCCGG
>DATABK010000566.1:0-4240 GCA_036259695.1 Actinomycetes bacterium
GCACCCGCTGCCCGAGCCGTTCCTGGTCGTGGCCACCCAGAACCCGGTCGAGTACGAGGGCACCTATCCCCTGCCCGAGGCCCAGCTCGACCGGTTCCTGTTCAAGCTCCAGATGGGCTATCCGTCGCCCGAGCAGGAGCAGGCCGTCCTCGCCCGGCACGACGCCGGCATGGACCCCCACGACCTGGGCACCCTCGGCGTGGCGGCGGTGGCCGGCCGACGGGACCTGGAGGCGGCCCGCAAGGAGGTGGCCGCGATCCCGGTCGAGGCGCGGGTCCAGGCCTACATCGTGGCCATCGCCCGGGCGACCCGGGAGTCGCCGTCGCTGGAGCTGGGCGTCTCGCCGCGCGGGGCGACCATGCTGCTGCATGCCTCCAAGGCCTGGGCCTGGCTGGCCGGCAAGCGGTACGTCACCCCCGACGAGATCAAGGCCGTGGCCAAGCCGACCCTGCGCCACCGGGTCGAGCTGCGGCCGGAGGTCGAGCTCGAGGGCGTCACCGCCGACGGTGTCCTCGACGGCGTCCTCGCCGCCGTCCCGGTCCCCCGGTGACCCACGGGCGCTGGGGCCTGCCGGCGCTGACCTGGCGGCTGGTGGCGGCGGCGGCGGTCGGGTCGCTGGTGGTGCTGCTCCTGCCGGTACGGCCGCCGCTGGGGCTGTGGGTGGTGAACGGGGTGCTGCTCGTCGCCGCCGTGGTCGACTGGTCGCTGGCGGTCCGGCCCGCCGAGCTGGAGGTGGAACGGGAGCTGCCGGGGATCGTGCCGCTGGGCACCGAGGCCCGGGTGGTGTGGCGGATCTCCCACCGGGCCGGGCGGCCCCGCGGCCGGTGGGCCCAGGCGGGGCGGGGGGCCCGGGTGCGGCTGGCGGATGAGCTGGCGCCGTCGCTGGGGGCGGGAACTCGCAGGGTGCGGGTGGTGGTGCCGCCGAGGGGGAGGGTGACGGCGGCGACGGCGATCCGGCCGAGCCGGAGGGGGCGGTTCGTGCCGGGTGAGATCGTGGTGCGGGTGGAGGGGCCGCTGGGGCTGGTGGCCAGGCAGGGGCGGCGGTCGCTGCCCGGGGTGGTGCGGGTGTACCCGCCGTTCGACTCGCGGGACGAGGCCGAGCTGCGGGTGAACAAGGCCCGCATCCTGGAGGTCGGGCTGCGGTCGGCCCAGGGGCGCGGTGGGGGGACCGAGTTCGACTCCCTGCGCGAGTACGGCGTCGACGACGAGTTCCGCCGGATCGACTGGGCGGCCACCGCCCGGTCGGGCAAGCCGATCGTCCGCACCTACCGGGCGGAGCGGAACCAGACGGTCCTGCTGCTGCTGGACAGCGGGCGGACCATGGCCGGGCGGGTGGCCGACGTGCCCCGGCTCGACCACGCCATGGATGCCGTCATGATGCTGACCTCGCTGGCCACCCGCCTCGGGGACCGGGCCGGGCTGGTCGCCTTCGACCGGGAGGTGCGGGCCGTCGTCGGGCCAGGGCACGCCAGGGACCAGCTCTCACGGGTCACCGAGGCCATGTACCAGCTCCAGCCGCTGCTGGTGGAGAGCGACTACCGCGGCGCCTTCGCCGAGACCCTGGCCCGGTTCCGGCGCCGGGCCATGCTGGTCGTCCTCACCGAGCTGGCCGAGCAGGCCGTGGCCGAGACCCTCCTGCCGGCGCTGCCGCTGATCGCCCGCGACCACCTGGTCGTGGTGGCCAGCGTGGCCGACCCGGAGGTGCGCGGCTGGGCGCTGGCCACGCCGGTCGAGCCGGGCGCCGCCTACCGCAAGGCCGCCGCGGTGGCCGCCCTGGCCGACCGGCGGCGCACCGTGGCCCGCCTGCGGGGGCTCGGCGCGGTGGTGGTCGACTCCCCGCCTGGTCGGCTCGCCCCCGACCTGGCCGACGCCTACCTCCGGGTCAAGGCCACAGGACGCCTCTGACCAGGGCGGTCATCGGGGTCCGAGGCCGATGTTTGGACAGCTAGCAAGGCGAGTAGGCAAGGCCATGGTGCACCGATGACCGAGAACCGCGACAGGCGACCATCAGGTGGGGCCCAGCCGGCGCGAATGACCGCGCCGCCAGGAACCGTCCGGGCCGTGCTTCTGGTCACCCTCCTCGCCCTCCTGGCCGCCGGGTGTGGGATCCCTCGGGACCCGGAGAGCACGCTGGACCGGGTTCGGGGGGGAACGCTGCGAGCCGGGATCACGGCCAGCGAGCCGTGGACGACCCTTGAAGGGGGGCAGCCTGGTGGGGTCGAGGTCGAGCTGGTCAACCGGTTCGCCGGCGAGCTCGGGGCCACCGTGGTGTGGGTCGATGGGTCGGAGGCGGACCTGATCTCCGCGCTCGAGATGCGGGAGCTGGACCTGGTGGTGGGTGGGCTCACCGCCGACACGCCCTGGCAGGCCAAGGCGGCCATCACCCGGTCCTATGCCACCACCAGGGTGGTGGTGGCGGTCCCGTCCTCGCAGCCGGTGCCAGACGACATCGCCGGCGTGCGGGTCGCGGTCGAGGATGGCACCGACGCGGCCGGGATCCTGGAGGACAAGACCGACGCCATCGCCGTGCGGGTACCGGACGTGACCCAGGTCAAGGGGTCGGCGGTGGCCATCGAGGAGTGGCGGCTGGCCGACCTGGACCTGCGCGACACCGGCGTCCACCTGAGCAAGTCCAAGCACGTCATGGCGACCCCGATGGGCGAGAACGCCTTCCTGGTGCGGCTGGAACGGTTCCTGATCGCCAACCAGGGCGAGGTGCCGACGCTGCTGGATGCGGCGGTCCGCCGTGAGTGAGCACCACGAGCTGCCCCCGGAAAAGCACCAGAAGCTGGTCAAGGCGATCCGGCTGGAGTGGGTCTCGATCCTGTACCTGCTGTCGGCGATCGTGCTGCTCTACTTCACGCTCGGCAACTCCCAGGCGATGAAGGCGGCCTGGGTCGAGGACATCCTCGGGCTCACCCCGCCGATCGCGTTCCTGATCGCCTCGCGGGTGCGCAAACGCAAGCCGAACGACCGGTTCCCCTACGGCTACCACCGGGCAACGGCCATCGCCTACCTGTGCGCCTCGGTCGCCCTGCTCGCCCTCGGGGCCTTCATCCTCTACGACTCGGTGAGCAAGCTGCTCAAGTTCGAGCACCCGCCGATCGACCTGGTCAAGCCGTTCGGGGACCAGCCGATCTGGCTCGGCTGGCTGATGCTGGCCGCGCTCGCCTACAGCGCCGTGCCCCAGGTGATCCTCGGTCGGCTCAAGCAGCCGCTGGCCAAGGAGCTCAACGACAAGGTCCTGTTCGCGGACGCCGAGATGAACCGGGCCGACTGGATGACCGCGGGGGCGGCCATGCTCGGGGTGGTCGGGATCGGGTTCGGCCTGTGGTGGGCCGACTCGGTGGCGGCCAGCATCATCTCGGTCGACATCGTCCGCGACGGGCTGAAGAACCTCCGGGTGGCCGTGGACGACCTGATGGACAAGGAGCCGACGGTCGTCGACGACTCGCGGCCCGACCCGCTGCCGCTGTGGGTCAAGAACGAGCTGATGCTGATGGACTGGGTCAAGGACGCCGAGGTCCGGCTGCGCGAGGGGGGCCACGTGTTCCTCGGGGAGGCGTTCGTGGTCCCGGTCGACAACGAGGACCTGGTGGGCCGGATCGACCGGGCCAACCGGCACCTGCTCGACCTGGACTGGCGCCTGCACGAGCTGGTGATCACCCCGGTGCCCGAGATCGACCGGCCGGAGCCGGCCGGCCAGGACGACTGACCGGGCCCCGTCAGCGGGTGGCGGCGTCCTTGAGCTGGGTCATGGTGAACAGGGGGCGCAACTCGACCCCGATGTCGGCCAGGTTGGCCGGGCCGCCGGCCTCGCGGTCGATCACGCAGAGGGCGACGGCGACGTCGGCGCCCTCGGCGCGCAGGGCCCGGCAGGAGTCGACCACGGCACCGCCGGAGGTGACCACGTCCTCGATCACGACCAGGCGGCGGCCCTCGACGTCGAAGCCCTCGGCCAGGCGGCGGGTGCCATAGGGCTTGGCCTGCTTGCGCACGAACCCGGCCGGGAGGCCGGTGACCTGGGACAGGACGGTGGCCAGGGGCACGCCACCGAGCTCGAGGCCGGCCAGGCCGTCCACGCCCTCGGGAAGCAGCCCGGCCATGGCCTCGGCCAGCTCCCGCAGCAGCCGGGGGTCGGACTCGAACCGGTACTTGTCGAAGTACTCGCTGCTGGTCGCACCCGAGCGGAGCACGAACGTGCCGGTCAGGTGGGAGGCCTGGTAGACGCGGCGGGCCA
>DATABK010000567.1:0-16716 GCA_036259695.1 Actinomycetes bacterium
GTACGAACATCGTCGGACTGACGTGCCAGAACCTCCTCGACCAGGTAATCGACGATGTACCGATCACCGCCGGCGAAGCCGTCGATGAAGGCGGCGACGTTCTGCCGGCCGCGCATCGACAGTGCGGCCAGCTGCAACGCGGCGATCCATCCCTCCGTGCGCTCCTCGAGAACGGCGATGTCACGGCCGGTCAGGTGCAGCCCAGTGGTGTCGTCGAGGTAAGCCGACACCTCGTCACGGGTGAAGCGCAGGTCGGCGGCGCGGACCTCGACCAGCTCGCCCCGCGCCCGCAGGCGGGCCAGCGGCAGCGGCGGGTCGGCCCGGGCGGCGACCACCAGGCGCAGCTGGACGGGCAGATGCTCCAGCAGGAACGCCACCGAGGCGTGGACGGGGGCCGCCTGGATCAGGTGGAAGTCGTCCACCACCAGCACGACCTCCTCGGCGGTAGCGGCGAGCTGGTTGACCAGGGCCGTCACCACCGCGTCGAAGGAGCTGGGCGCCGGCGGGCCGAACAGGGCCGCGACCCGGTCGGCGACCCCGGGGTGGACGACGTCCAGGGCGGCCGTGGCATGGCGCCAGAACCGCGTCGGGTCGTTGTCGGCGGCATCCAGCGACAGCCAGGCGACCGGCCGCCGACTGCGGCGGGCCCAGTCGGCCACCAAGGTTGTCTTGCCAAACCCGGCCGGAGTTGAGACCAGGACCAGCCCGCGTTCCATGCCCTGGTCGATCCGCTCCGCCAGCCGGGGTCGCGGCACCAGCCCGGGCCGCAGCCGCGGACGGTGCAGCTTGGTCGCCACCAGCGCGTCCCGCTCGACCGCGGCAGCCGTGGTGGGGGTCACGACCGCCTCGGCCATCGCTGCTCCCTACCTCAGCCCGTCCGTCGTGCTCCCGTCCCTGGCGCTGTGTGCTCATTGTAGGAGCGGGCATGCAGGTCAGTTCACCGACCCGGCGGCCAGACGCCAGGGCGCGGAGCATGGTCGCACGCTCGATCACCAAGGCGCCGGCCGTGTCCACCCCCGGCGATAAGGTGGTTGCCAGTCCATGGGGTTGCTGGAAGGCTGCCCGGAGCCAGCGAAGGAGGTTGCCCGTGCCCACACCGGCCGAGGGGGGGAACCCGGCGGCGGCGCCGGCGCGGAGGATGGTCCCGCTCTATCCCGGGGCGACGATCACCACCACGCGGCCGCCGCTGCCCGTGGACAGCCGCGAGCAGCTCGTCTACCTGCTCACCCAGGCCGCCGAGCTGGAACAGGGGATCCTGTGCGAGTACCTGTTCGCGCTGTACTCCCTCAAACGCGATCCCGGCGACGGGCTCGAGGGCGAGCAGCTCGCCCTGGTCACCCGCTGGGGCCAGACCCTGGCCGAGATCGCGGTCCAGGAGATGCTGCACCTGACCCTGGCCACCAACCTGCTGACCGCGGTCGGGGCGACCGCGCACTTCCACCGGCCAAACTTCCCGATCCGCTGCCAGTGGTACCCGCCGGACGTGCAGCTGGCGCTGGTGCCGTTCGGCGAGGAGGCGCTGCGCCACTTCCTGTACCTGGAACGCCCCGACCACGTCGACGTGGCCGACGCCGACCTCTTCTCGGTGGTGTGCGAGTGCCGGCCCCTGACCGCGACCCCGGCCACCCTGATGGCCTCCCCCCAGGACTACACGACCGTCGGGCACCTGTACCGCAGCATCGCCCACGGCTTCGCCCGGCTGGTCGAGCGGTACGGCGAGGCCGGGGTGTTCATCGGCCCGCCCGAGGCCCAGGCCACCCGCGACCTGCTGGGCTGGCCCGAGCTGGTCGCGGTCACCGACCTGGCCTCGGCCAACGCCGCCATCGACACGATCGTCGAGCAGGGCGAGGGCGCCGGCGGCGACTGGCGCGAGGCCCACTTCGGCCGCCTCGCCACCGTCCTGGAGGAGTTCCTGGCCGCGGCCCAGGCCGACCCGAGCTTCGAGCCGGCCCGGCCAGCCCAGCCGGCCTACGTGCGTCGCCCGCCCGACCAGCCCCTGGCCGTGGTCATCAGCGACCCCCTGACCGCGCAGGTGGCCGACCTGTTCGACGCCGCCCACCAGACCCTGCTCCAGGCGCTGAGCCGGCTGTTCGTCCACGAGGGCGAGACCGACCGGGAGGTGGCGACCCTCGCCGGCACCGCCATCGGGCTGATGGCGGCGGTCCTGCGGCCGCTGGGGTCGGTGCTGACCACGCTGCCGCTCGGCCCCGACCACCCTGGGGAGCTGGCCGGCCCGGCCTTCTTCATGGTCCACCCCTCCCAGTACCTGCTGCCCTGGCGGGAGGCCGCCTGGAAGGTGATGATCCAGCGCCTGGGCGTGATGGCCGACGCCTGCCTGCGGCTCGGCTGCGAGCCCGGCCTGGAGCGGCTGGCCGACCTCGAGCAGCCGGTCCGCGGTTTCGCGGCCAGGCTCCAGGGCCACCTGGACGAGCGGGCCGCCGCCGGTCGCGCTGTGCGAAACCGCTCCGGGGGCTGACAACTCGGCAAGACCAGCACGAGCTGTGTGGTCAGTTGAACGCTCCACGTGACGCCATTCGCCGGATTTGTCCTTACCTGCCATTACCGGTAGCTTTCGCGGCCGTCACATCGGACAGTCCGTCACAAAGGCGGGGAGCCGCGTGAAGCACAGGATGCCGCTTGTCCTACTGGTCGCCTTGGCTGTTGCCCTGGCCAGCGTCGGTTCGGCCCTCGGCCAGACCGCGGACCCGAGCCTCGCCAAGCTCCCGCCCGACGACGTGACCGACCCCCCGCCGCTGTTCACCTTCGAGCAGTACCCGCCGTCGGCGAGCGACAACGTGGTCCTCCAGTGGGACGAGGAGCTGTTGCAGGCGGTCCGGGCCCTGCCCCCCGGGCCGACCGTGACCGCACGGGCCATCAACGTGGTCCACACGGCCATCTTCGACGCCTGGGCGGCCTATGACGCCCGAGCCCTGGGCACCCGCCTGCGCGGCTCGCTCCGGCGGCCGGCCGCCGAGCGCACGCCGGCGAACAAGAGCAAGGCGATCAGCTTCGCGGCCTACAAGGCTCTGGTTGACCTGTTCCCGGCCCGGCAGTTCGACTTCGCCGAGCAGATGAGCTTCCTCGGCTACGCCGTCGACGGCTCGGACACCTCGACCGCGGCCAAGGTGGGCACCACCGCCGCCCAGGCGGTGATCGACTACCGCCACACCGACGCCTCCAACCAGCTCAACGGCTATGCCGACACCACCGGCTACAAGCCGGTCAACACCGGCGACGTGGTGGTCGACCCTTGGCGCTGGCAGCCGCTGCGGGTGCCGCTCGGCACCGGTCCCCCGCAGCTGGCCACCACCCCCCACTGGTCCAAGGTCAAGGGCTTCGCGCTCCAGTCCCCCTTCCAGTTCGCCGTTCCCGGCCCCGACCGGCTCCAGAGCGGCTTCGACCCCAAGCACATCGACAACCTGATGGCCGTGACCTCGAACCTCAACGACCGCCAGAAGGCCACCGCCGAGTACTGGGCCGACGGACCCCGCTCGGAGTTCCCGCCCGGCCACTGGGCGCTGATCACCCAGGTCCTGTCCCGTCGGCGCGGGCACAGCCTCGACACCGACGCCAAGTTGTTCTTCGCCCTCGGCAATGCGTTGCTGGACGCGAGCATCGCGGCCTGGGCGGCCAAGTACCGCTGGGACTTCGTCCGGCCGATCACCGCCATCCGGTCCCGCTACAAGGGCAAGCCGGTCACCTCCTGGCTCGGGCCGTACCAGGGCTACGGGCAGGTCCCCGGGGAGCAGTGGATCCCGTACCAGTCACCCAATGTGGTCAGCCCGCCGTTCCCCGAGTACGTCTCCGGCCACAGCACCTTCAGCTCGGCCGCCGCGGCCATCCTGGCCAAGTTCACCGGCAGCGACAGCTTCGGGGCCGGTGTGACCATCGAGGCTGGCACCTCGCTGTTCGAGCCGCGGACCGAGACCCACGCCGGCACCCCGGCCACCAACATCCTGCTGAGCTGGCCGACCCTGACCGCCGCGGCCAAGGACGCCGGACTGTCACGCCGCCTTGGTGGCATCCACTTCCAGGACGGCGACGAGCACGGCTACAACCTCGGCCAGCGGGTCGGCGGCAACGTGCTCGCCAGGACCATGGGCTACGTCAACGGGACCGTCGCCGGATGACCCGGAGGTACCGGTGCCACCTCGAGCTGCCTGGGTGTAACGCCGGCGGGCTGCTCGCCGCTCTTCTCCGAATGGAGGGATGTCCTCGTTCCACCGGAACAAGACCACGATGATGAGGGGGGCCACCTCCGTGCTACGCAGACTCGCCGTGCTCGTCACCTTGGGATTGGCCGTTGCGGTCCCGGCCGCCGCGCAGACCGATCCAGCCCGGTTGGCGGTGACCGCGACCTCCAACCGCTGCGCCGGGGGGGTGCCGGTGGTCGACTACACCGTGACCAACCAGTGGTCCACGCCGGTGTCTGTCCAGACCTGGTGGGTGGCTGACGCATCCGTCTACGGCATCGCGGCCGTCCACGACCTCGGGCCCGCCCCCGACGGCGCCGCCGGGGCCTTCAGCCTGCCGTTCGCGTTCTATTCCACCGTGACCGTGTACGCCACCGCCAGCTGGCCGGACGGCAAGGTCACGACCAACGCCTCCTGGGCGATCCCCGTGGCCAGCTGTGACGCCCCAACCTCTCCGCCTACCACGGTCGTCGAGCCACCCACATCCACCACGATTGACGACGGTGGCGGCGGCAACGGGAACGGGCACGGCAACGGCAACGGGCACGGCAACCGCGATACGACGACGACCATCGAGCTCGGCTAGAACACCGGCACCGACTCCGACTCTGCGGTGACTACCAGTGGCCGCGGTGCACGACGTCGTCGAACGGGCGCCGGTTGGGCCGCTCGATCGGGGTGAGCGGACGATCGGCGGGGACGCCGAGGCTGATCAGCCAGGCGCAGAACCGGTCCTCGGGAACGCCCAGCAGCCGCCGGGCCAGCTCCTGGTCGCTCACCGCCGCATGCGCGCTGCCGATGCCCAGGTCGGCCGCGGCCAGCATGACGCTGATCGTCGCCTGGCCCAGGTCGTACTGGATCAGGTCGCGTGAGCGGGCATCATCGGGGTTCGGGGCGACAAGGGCGATCGTCGCCGCCGAGCGGGCGACGTGGCCGGCGCCGCGCCACACCCTGGCCAGCTGGGTGAGCTGCTCGCGGTCGGTGCAGACCACGAAGTCCCACGCCTGCTGGTTGCCGGCCGAGGGGCTCCGCCGCCCGGCCTCCAGGATCCGGTCGAGGTCCTCGGGGGCGATCGCCCGCTCCTGGTAGGACCGCACGTTGCGCCGGGACCTGATCGCATCCCATGTCTCCACCCCTCGACCTCCCACAGAGTGGTGACGATTCTGCTCCCACCAACCCGGGAGCAGGGCCGCTCGGCTCGAGCCTTCTGATCGTACTGCTCACCGCTCGCGCCCCGGCGGTTGCTTGCAGCCTGTGCGATGTGGCGGCGCCTCACTGTAACGCTGCTTGGTGGGCTGGCGCTCTCAGAACCGAAGCGTTTCAGGGGGGGCGAAGCAATTGTGCGTGGCAGGCCGCTGGCTGATGAGGCATGTCGTCCTACTTGGCCTCCTGAGTCTCGTCAGCACAGGATGCGGCCAGGTGACGAACAACGGCACGGCCGACGTGACCACCACCTCCTCGTCCACCCCAACGGCAGGACCGGGACGCTTCATTGCCGAGGTCAGGGTGATGAGCTTCGGCACCAGAGACCTCGCTGCCGCCGCCGATGCGGACCTGTTGCGACTTGGGATGGTCGTCTGCGACGGCTTGGGCATCGAGAGCCTGGGCTTTCGTCGGGTCGTGCAGCGACTGGTGCAGTCGGAGGCACACCCGACGACCACCGAAGCCACGGCGCTTGTCAGCAGTGCGATGCGCAACCTCTGTCCACAGCACGCCACCACCACCACCTGACCAGGCGGGACACACGCCTGGTACACGCGGCGCCGGCAGGTAGACCGTGGAGCGGGCACGACTGACATTCGGCCGTCGGTTGGAAGACCAAGCGTCAGTGGCCCAGCTGCTCTCGGGCCTCGCGGCTCGTCATCACCCCGACCATCAGGGTGTCGGTGAACGGGTCCACGCTGTCGCCCTCCCCGTTTGGGCCAGGCACCGACAGCACGACCATCCCCGGGCTCGTTCGACGATTCTGGTCTGCCTTGTCGGCGCTCTGCGGTTCCCGGAGCAGATTCGGCGGGACGTCGTCGTGGCGCCGTCATGCTTTCATGGTCGCCATGAGTTCCGAGCACAGCGCCCAGCGGGTCGCGCTGGTGGCGGGGGCAACGCGGGGGGCGGGACGTGCCATCGCGGTCGAGCTGGCCCGGACCGGGCTGTACGTCTACGCCACCGGGCGCAGCAGCCGCGCGGCCGGGCGGTCGGAGATCGGGCGGCCGGAGACGATCGAGGAGACCGGCGACCTGATGGCCGCCGCCGGTGGGCAGGGCACGGCCCTGGTTGTCGACCACGAGGACCCCAACGCCGTCGCCGGCCTGGCCGCACGGATCGAGGCCGAGCGCGGCCGCCTGGACGTCCTGGTCAACGACATCTTCGGCGGCGACCGCTACGCCCAGTGGCACCGGCCAATGTGGGAGCACGACCTCGCCGGTGGCCTGCGAATGCTGCGCATGGGTGTGGACACCCACATCATCACCGCGCATGCCGCCCTGCCGCTGCTGCTGCGCGGCGACCGCGGGCTGCTGGTCGAGATGACCGACGGCACGGCCGAGGTCAACGCGAGCTACCGGGAGGGAGTCGGCTTCTTCTACGACCTGGTCAAGGCGAACGTGAGCCGGATCATCCTCTCGCTCACCCACGAACTGCGCGACCGGCCGGTGACGGCGCTGGGCGTCACGCCGGGCTGGCTGCGCTCGGAGGCCATGCTCGACGGCTTCGGGGTCACCGAGGCGACCTGGCGCGACGCGCTCGCCAGGACGCCCGGGTTCGCGATCTCGGAGTCGCCGACCTACGTGGCCCGTGGGGTCGCCGCCCTCGCCCAGGACCCGGACGTGGCCCAGTTCGCCGGCCAGGTGCTGACCGCCCGCCAGCTGGCCGACCGCTACGGCGTGACGGATACGGACGGCTCACGACCGGACGCCTGGGGCTACATCGCCACCCATGGGATGGAGGAACAGAGCGGGAAGGACGTCGAGCGGTTCCGCTGAGAGGGGCGAACCGCACTATTGACATGGCTCCTGTCGGCGGGTCCCTTGGCGCCGGCGGGTTCAGGGCTGGGGTTGGGTCCCGGCCTGGAGGTCGCCCGCCGCCGGGGCAGCGTGGCGGAACTGTTGTTCCAGGTCGGCGGCTGGCATGGGGCGTCCCAGGAGGTACCCTTGGGCGGTGTCGCAGCCGAGGGTGGTCAGCTCCTCCCAGGTATGCTGGGTCTCGACGCCCTCGGCGACCACGCGCAGGCCGAGGTTGTGGCCGAGGTCGATGGTGGAGCGCACAATGACCGCGTCACTGGGGCTGGTTGCCATCTGGCTGACGAAGGACCGGTCGATCTTCAGCTCGTCGATCGGTAGCTCCTTCAGGTAGGCCATGGAGGAGTAGCCGGTGCCGAAGTCGTCCACGGCCAGTCCCACCCCCAGAGTGTGCAGCCGACCCAGAACCTCTAGGGCGCGGTCGGGATCGGCCATGACGGCGCTCTCGGTGATCTCCAGCATCAGCAGGCCCGGGGGGACCTGCCAGGTGGCCAGCTGGCTGGCGACCTGGTCGGGGAAGGCCGGGTCGAGCAGGCAGCGGGTCGAGACGTTCACCGCGACCGACAGGCCCAGGCCGGCGTGGCGCCATCGGGCGGCCTGGGCCAGGGCGGCGTCCAGCACCCAGCGGGTCAGGGGGTGGATGAGTCCCGTCCGTTCGGCCAGCGGGATGAACTCGCCCGGGCCGAGCAGGCCGTGTTCGGGGTGCTGCCAACGCACCAGCGCCTCCGCGCTGTGGATCTGGCCTGAACCGAGGTCGGCTTTGGGCTGGTAGTGCAGGACCAGGTCCCCACGGTCCAACGCCTGCCGTAGCCCGCCGAGCAGCGCGAGCCGCTTGGGGCTGTGCTGGTCGACGGCCGGGTCGTAGACCAGGAACCCGACATGGGCCTGCTTGGCCAGGTACATGGCCACGTCGGCGTGCTGGAGCAGCTCGGCAGCGTCGCGGCCGTGCTCTGGGTAGATTGCGATCCCGATGCTGGCGTCCAGGTCGAGGGCTACCCCACCGATGCTGAGGGGCTGCTGCAGCGCCGTACGCAGCTTGTCGGCCACCGCACCGGCCCCGTCAGCGGTTGCGCCCGGCAACAGGACCGCGAACTCGTCGCCGCCCAGCCGGGCGACGGTGTCAACTCCTCGGAGGGCCCGGCCCAGCCGCTGGCTGACCTGGACGAGGAGCTGGTCGCCGTGATGGTGGCCGAGGGTGTCGTTGACGTCCTTGAACCGGTCCAGGTCCAACAGCAACAGCGCCGCCGGGCGCAGCTCCCGGTCGGCGGTCCGGATGGCCTGCTCGATTCGGTCAGCGAGCAGCTCCCGGTTGGGCAGCCCGGTGAGCGGGTCGTGCAGGGCCTGGCTGACCAGCCGCCGCTGGTAGCCGACAACCAGCAGCAGGAACACGCCAAGGGCGAACAAGCCCACTCCGGCCGCGGCCAGACTGGCCAGCCGCAGGTCGTGCTGGCGGCGCCGCAGGTCGGCCAGGCGCTCGGTCACCTCCTCTTGCTCGTGGTCGGCGAACGCCCGGATCTTGTGCTGCAAGGTGGCGTAGGCCGGATGGACCGGCCGTTCGTGGATGGCCTTGGCGAGCGCAGCGTCGCCGGCGTCCACCGCGGCCAGCATCCGCCCCAGGTCGCGGACGGTCTGGGCGTGCTTGGCCTTGATCTGCCGGGCCGAGGCCGCGTCGTCCGGCTCGCCGTGGACGGTCAGATAGTCCAGCGCGACGGTGGCCGACCGGTCGGCCTCCCGAAGGGCGAGCCGCAGGTCACCGGAGGGCTCGGCCAGGTAGGCGTGCGCGAGCGACTCTTCCCGGCTTACCTCGCGGTCTGCCTGGACCCAGGCGTCGGACTGGCCACTGATCTGTTCGATTTCCTGGACGGCCGCATCAACCTCGGCCGCGGCCCAGGCGGCGCCGCCCGTGACGGTGACCAGCACCGCTACCAGGCCGGTGGTGGCCACCCGGACCAGCACACGGTTCCGGGCATCCACCGGCCTGGTCCCACCGGCCGCTTCGGTAGCTCCCATGACTATGGTCCCTTTCCGGGGTCACCCGAAGCCGGAGCCGCACCGACGCGCGAGTCGCCCTCGGGTACGTGTGAACTATCGGTGCACGACCAGCGAAGTTGATCTGGTTACCCGAGAGCCGGCGCCGATTTGCATCGCCTGCCTGGCAGGGCCCGCTGCTGGTGGGGCGAGGTGGGTGTCGTTGGTGGTGGCTGGTGGCTGCCCGGTAGGGCCGGGCGTGATGGACCTGGAGGGACGGGCCCTTGACGGCCGCTACCAGCTGGCCTCACTGCTGGGGATGGGCGGGATGGTCAGGGGTGCACCCGGCCACCGGTCGGGTGCTGGAGCGGCAGGTGGCGGTCAAGGTGCTCAGCCCGCCCTCGCCCAGGACCCGTCGTTCGTGGAGGGTTCCGGCGGGAGGCCCGGGCCCTGGCCAGGCTGAGCCAGCCCATCATGGTCGGGTTCGACAGCGGCTCCGATGCCAACCAGCACGACCTGGTGGTGGAGGACGTGGCGGGCCAGAGCCTGGCCCAGCTGCCGGTCGACCAGGGCCCCCTGGCGCCCCGCCGGGCCGCCGAGCTTGCTGTGGATTGCCGGTGCTGCGGTGGGACCGGCCTCCCGCCGGGTCGGGGTGTTGCCACCGTCTGGCCACGACCACCAGCGGTTGGCGCGCTTCTTGATCACCAGGAGGCTCCTCGATCACCCGCTCCGAGGGGCAAGGATGATGAGGCAAGCAAAGCAAACAGCCCCCAGGCCGCTGCCCTGGGGCGTTGGGCGCGCCGCGAGGGATTCGAACCCCCGATCGCCAGATCCGTGCCTGATGCTCTGCGTCGAGCTGGTCGGCTCCAGACCGATGCAGCGCCCGGACACGCCGTCAGGTTCATGGAGAACCACGGCGAGCCCGAGCCGCTGTCACATGGGTTGGGCGTGGCGCCTGCGCGTCCGTGCTTCATACTGGGCGTCCATGCTTCCTGGCGTCCACGCCACTCTGGGGGTGCTCCCTTGTCGTACCGCCCAACCCGCTCGATTGAGGGCACCGTTGCAGCGATCACCGGAGCGAGCGCCGGAATCGGTGCGGCGACAGCCCGAGCGCTGGTCGGGGCCGGCGCCAAGGTGGCGTTGGGCGCCCGCCGCAACGACCGCTTGGCTTCGCTGGTGGGTGAGCTTGGCGACGAGCACGCCGTCGCCCTCCCCGGGGACGTCCGCGACCCCCAATACAACGAGGCCCTCGTGGCCGCGGCGGTCGAGAAGTGGGGGCGGCTGGACACCGTGGTTGCCAACGCGGGCATCGGCGCCTACGGCGGCATTCTGGATATTGACGACGCGCAGCTGCGGGAGATGGTGGAGACCAACTATCTGGCCACGGTGTGGACGGTGCGGTCGGGTGTGCGGCAATTCCGGGCACAGGGCGATGGCGGCGACATCGTGATCGTCAGCTCGGTCGCCGGCTTCCGTGGCGGCGCGGACGAGGCGGTCTATGCGGGCACCAAGTTCGCCCAGGTGGGGCTTGGCGGCTCGCTGGACCGTGAGCTGCGGGCGGAAGGGATGCGAGTGACGCTGATCTGCCCGGCTGGGACCGCCACCGAGTTCGCCATCGGTGCCGGCCGGGACGAAGGCTCGCCGGAGCTGGATGCGTACCTGCGTCCCGGCGACGTCGCGTACGCGATCCGCGTCGTGCTCGAACAACCCCGCTCGGTAAGGACCACCGTGTGGCAGCTGTGGAGCAGCCAGCAGCAAAGCTGACAGAGTCGGTTTCTCAGATGCGCACCAGTGCGCGCCCGGCTGCAGGGCCGGCCCAATCGTCCGTCTTCCACAATTTTGCTCGTCGGGGGCCGACGAAGGAGGCCCATCGATGGGCGCTCAATCAGCCAGACGGACTCCTACGTAGCGAAGCGGGGCGGAGCCCAGTGCTCGTGCAGATACCAGCGCTGGTTGGTGCATGCAGAACAATCAGCAAAGGTCCGGTGCGGTGTGCCATCGTGGCGGTTGATGGACGGTTCGATCGACCCTGCCCTCCACGAGCACTACGCCCTCGGCAAGGAGCGCGACCGCCTCACCGAGGCGCGGGGCGTCCTGGAGTTCGAGCGCACCAAGGAGATCGTGCTGCGCCAGCTCCCGGCCCCGCCCTCGGAGGTGGCCGACATCGGCGGGGGACCCGGGCGCTATGCGCTGTGGCTGGCCGAGCGCGGCCACCGGGTCGAGCACCGCGACCTCATGCCGCTGCATGTCGAGCAGCTCCGGGCGGTCGCCGACCCCTCCAGGATCAACGTTGCGGTCGGGGACGCCCGGGACCTGGACCTGGGCGACGGCGCGGTGGACGCCGTGTTGCTGCTGGGGCCGCTCTACCATCTCCGCCGTCGCGAGGAGCGGCTGCGGGCGCTCCGGGAGGCCTGGCGGGTGGTCCGCCCGGGCGGTCCGGTGTTCGTGGCCGCCATCTCCCGCTGGGCGCCACGGCTGGACGGCGAGCTGCGGGCGCGAATGTATGAGTCACTGCCGGCATTCCGTGAGCTAACCCCGGGGGTGGAGCGTACGGGCTGGCTGCCGCCGCTGCACCCAGGGTCGTTCTCGGCCTACTGCCACCGTCCCCGGCAGCTCCGGGCCGAGCTGCACGCCGCCGGGTTCCGGGTGCTGGACCTGGTCGCCGTGGAGGGCGTGGGGTTCATGCTGCATGACCTGGACGAGCGGCTGGCCTATCCGCTGGACCGCGCCGTGGTGCTGGACGCCGCCCGCGCCACCGAACGGGTCCCGGAGCTGCTTGGGATCGGACCGCATCTCCTTGCGACCGCGATCCGTCCGGAGCGCTGATCGGCCGCCGATCGGGTCAGGCACCCGAACCTCGCGAGAGGCGTGGTGCTATCTCGCCGTGGCATGGCACGGCTCGACTCGATCCTGAACCCGCCAGTCTCCCGATGCGCCACCGCAGGAGGCGCGACAGAAGGAGAACCGATGACCAGCGGGCCAGCGGTTGGCATTCCCACCTCGGCCCGATTCACCGTGCGCCCCTCGGCTGGCCCGGTCGCGCCTAGACTAGGTTGACCCGCTCGGAACACCCGAGGGGCCGCCGCGCAGGATGCGGCCGGTCTCGGGGTCGGCGGGGAAGAAGGACTCGATGGCCAGCTCGGCCACGGTCACGTCCAGCGGCGTCCCGAAGCTGGCCATGATGCTCAGCAGCGACAGCTCCCGGCCGCCGTGGCGCAGCCGCAGCGGCACCACCACCTCGCCGGGCCCCGGGACCTCGACCTCCGGTTCGGGCTGGTCGCAGGGGTAGGCGCGCAGCTCCTCGTGCAGCTCGGCCAGGCCTCGGTCGGCGGTGAGGGCGACCTGGCGGCGCAGCCGGCCCAGCAGGTGGGCGCGCCACTCGCCCAGGTTCAGGATCCGCGGGGCCATGCCCTCAGGATGCAGACTCACGCGCAGCACGTTGACCGGGGGCGCGAGCAGCTCCGGGCTCACCTGCTCGAGGAACAGCGCGACGGGGGCGTTGGCGTCGACCAGGTGCCAGCTGCGGTCGACCACCACGGCCGGGTACGGCTCGTGGCCGGCCAGGACCTGGCGCAGCACCGCCCGCACCCCGGCCAGCTCCGGGGCGTCCAGGGCCGCCTGCCCGTAAACCGGCGCGTAGCCACCAGCGACGAGCAGGTGGTTGCGCTCGCGCAGGGGAACCTCAAGCTGCTCGGCCAGCCGCAGCAGCATGTCGCGGCTGGGCCGTGAACGTCCCGTCTCCACGAAGCTCAGGTGCCGGGTCGAGATCTCTGTCTGGAGCGCGAGGTCGAGCTGGCTTAGGCGACGACGTTCGCGCCACTGGCGCAGCAGCTCGCCGACGGGCCGCAGCGGCTGGGTGGTGGTCATTGATGCCATCGCCAAACCGTAGCCCCCTGTCGGTGCCGGCTGCCATTACCCGACAGGTAATCGACAGCATAACGCCGTTGGGGGACCCTGACGCGGCAAGGCTCCAGCAAACGTCCCGGACAAGGGAGTTGCCATGACCACCAACCACCTACCGTCCACCCGCGCCACCGGCCAGGACCGGAGCCGGCTCCTGCGGCTGTCGCTCACCCTCGACGCCGCCGCCTCGGGCGCCCTCGGCGTCCTGCTGGCCACCGCCGGCAACCTGCTCGACGACCCGCTCGGCATCCCGGCGGCGGTGCTGGTTGGGGTCGGCGGGTTCCTGGTTGCCTACGCCGCCGCCCTCTGGTTCATCGGCTCCCGCCCCAAGGTGAGCCGCCCAGCCGTGCGGGTGGTGGCCGCCGGCAACCTGCTGTGGGTGGCCGCCAGCGTGATCGCGGCGGCCGCCGGCTGGTGGTCACCGACCACGCTGGGCACCGCGCTCGTGCTCGCCCAGGCCGCCGCCGTCGCCCTCTTCGCCGAACTGCAGCTCACCGGCCTACGCCGAAGCCGCCGCCCGGCGGCCTGGCAGGAACAACCAAGATGACGGTTCCCGACGTGCCCAGGCATGAGGCCGTTCCCCTTGACCCGCCAGACCCAGAGGTCCTTCGAGCCAAAGCGCTCGGCCGTTCCGCCCATCCCCGCCGGGAGGTGACGAGGAGGTGATGCCCCCGGCCTGGGAAGGGGTCGCCAAGGCCCGCCAGGAGGAACTCCGTCGGGAAGCGGACCAAGCCCGCCTGGCCCGATCGCGCACCCGTGGCGATCGAACCCGCCTCGGACGGTTGGTCGCGGTGGTGCTCCGCCTGGCGGGCCGCGCTGCCAGGGTCCTCCAGCCACGCCCGAGCGGGTCCCCGACGAGCGTTCCGCGCAGGGAGGCTAGCTGAGTGGCCCGCCGCGAAGGTCGTCGGTCGCCTGGATGGCCGCGACGCCACAGCCGGGCGGGGCCCATGACGCCCAGCCCTCCGCCACGGCTCAGACAGTCGGGCCGCCCAGGAAGCCCGGAGCCCTGGTGAGCGGATGCTGCTGGTCGTGTTTGGGCTGGCCGCCGTGCACCAGCTCGACCACCTGCTGCGGGCTGACCACTGCGGCTGGCCGCCACGACCACTGCCTGCCGCCCGCGCGGGATGACAGACGCCACACCACCTGACCGACTCCACGTTCACAGGGCGGCTTCGGCACTACCGGCGGCTGCCCGCGTTCTCCAGTCTAGACCTGGATACCCTACCTGGGTATCCTATACCCCTCCGGGGTATGGTATGCACCCCCGTCCGGCAGGAGGGCACATGAAGCAGGCAGACGAAGCCCGCACGCCACCGGCGCAGACCGCCAACGGGCATCCCACCCACTCAGCCGCAGGGGACCGCCGGGCGCGGTTCCTCCACCACTATCTGGAGATGGTCGCCGCCATGCTCGTCGGGATGGCGGTCCTGGGCGCGGTGCTACGAGGCGTCCTGGCGCTCGCGGGATTACGGTACCCGGCCCAGTACCCGGAGCTGGTGGCCCTGGAGATGGCCGTCACCATGTCGGCCGGGATGGTCGTCTGGATGCGCCACCGCGCTCACGGCTGGGCCAGCACCCTCGAGATGGTCGCCGCCATGTTCGCCCCGGCCGTGGCGCTGGTCCCGCTGCTGTGGTTAGACGTGATCGCAGGCGACGACCTGCTCCTCCTCGAGCACCTGGCCATGTTCCCGCTCATGTTCCTGGTCATGTGGCGCCGCCGCGCCGAGTACGAAGGAGCCTCCCATGGCTAGCACCACCACCACCCGTCGACCCTGGACCGCTGTGCTGCAGCGCTGGCCGACCGCGCTGGCCCTGAGTACGGCGGCCCTGACCTTTGGCGGCAGCGAGTCCGACGAGGGGGTGACGACCTTCGCCGGCATCCTGCCGCTGCTGCCCCTGCTGTACCTGGTGGTCGCCAAGCTGCGGCGACGCCAGGCAGCCTGGCCGGCTCTTGCGGTCGGGTTCACCCTCGTCGTCGCCCTGGGGGCGTTGGACGTGCTCGCACCGCCCGCCGTGCTGGCCGCCCTGGCCCTGGTGGTGCTGGTCTGGGGCGCCGTCGACGGGCAGCTGCACCGGCCCGACCAGTTCCGGGTCCAGGCGCTGGGCATGCTCGGCTTCGGCGCGCTCGCCCTGGCCGGGCTGGTGGTGGACCCGGACCTGGGCCGCTATCTGGTGGCGGCCGGCTGGTTCCTCCACGGCGTCTGGGACTTCGTCCATCTCAAGCTCGACACGGTGGTGGCCCGCTCCTACGCCGAGTGGTGCGGCGTCTTCGACGTCCTGATCGCCGCCCAACTGGTCTTCAAGCTGTAGCCGTCCCCGCCGCAACCTGCTGCACTTCCGCAGCCTACCTCGCCAGCGTTCCATACGTGCTCGTCACGCTGACGACGCGTCGCGACCTGACGGCACCAGCCGCTCGCCTACCACCCGTGCGGTCACCTCACTGGTGGGGAGGCTGGACCGCGTCCACGGGCGAGCAGCTCGCTCGTGACTCTGTGTATCTCTTCGATAGCTGAAGCGTGACCCTTGGCCGAATGTAAATGGGCGGCGAAGCCGCAAGTTGGTTTTCTGGATGCGCGCGAAGCGCGCCCGGCCCGCAGGGCCGGCTGAAATCGTCCGTCTTCCACAATTCCGCCCGTCGTGGGCCGACGAAGGAGGCCCATCTACGGGCGCTGAATCAGCCAGACGGACTCCTACGTAGCGAAGCGTCTGACCAGCGCAAACAGGCCGAGCCCGGCAACCACAGGTCCCCCACCCCCGGGGGAACCTATCAGGGGAGGGATCAGGGGACCCCTACGGGGACCGATCTGGGGGGGGCCGAGGGGCTGATGAATCGCTGGAGAACGGCCAGTAGAATCGTTCCGAATTGAACCTGGGAATAGCACGACGGAGACGATCCTGGGGCCGATGCCCTCATCCGGCGGGAATACCACCCGGCCCGACAAACGCCGGGGTCAAGGTCGTTCGTCCTCGGCCGCCGGCGCCAGCGGCCTGGGACGGCCCGAGGGCCTGGTGGCGGCCTGCGGGCGCTCCAGCTTGACCCCGGGTCGGGCCAGATGGTCCCCCAGGACACGGGTCGGGCGTTCCGCCCTCCCGCGCAGCGGCACCCGCCGGGCGAGGGCGCTGCCGCACCGGCTGACCAGGGGATGTGACGAGGCTGCTATGTGCTGTCAAGTCCCGGATGGACACGACCTGTGTTCAGACAGTGTCGGCGGGGTGGATGCCTGGCAGTGACACAGCCGCGACATAAGGTGCTGACGGACGCTCCTGCAGCTCCAACCCTTGAGGAAGGCTCGCCATGGCCAAGCTGATCTATGTAATGAATGCGTCACTTGACGGCTACATCGCCGACGAGGACGGCAACCTCGACTGGGGGGCACCAGGCGAGGAGTACTACTCCTTCATCAACGACCTGTTGCGGCCGGTCGGCACCTACCTGTACGGGCGCCGGCTGTACGAGCTGATGGCCGTCTGGGAGACCGACCCCGCCGCCGCGGCCCAGTCGCCCGGCACGCGGGAGTTCGCCCAGATCTGGCAGGCGGCCGACAAGGTCGTGTACTCCAGGACGCTGGCGGCGGCCTCCACCGCCCGGACGCGGATCGAACGGGACTTCGACCCCCACGCGGTCCGGCAACTGAAGG